>CAYXPV010000089.1:0-6760 GCA_964467285.1 uncultured Oscillospiraceae bacterium | reverse complement strand
ACAGGTGTATTGCAATGGATATATTGAATATTATTCTCTTTAATTACCCTTAACAAGGTTCTATATGCCCTATAATTATCCCTAACAGCAAAAGGACTTCTGTATATACCTATCTTAAAAGCTGTTACATCGCAATCTGAAATAACATTTTCAGGCAATGCATCAACACCAACATATGCTTTTTTTTCAAGACTGATTGCCGTTTTTAGATATGCCTGACTCATATTTGTAAGCTTAACTACCTTGTTTTTACTATTATTTGTCTTTAGTGAATTTGATATATATGCATAGCCTTCCAAAATATTGACCCCCAGCGTAGATAGCCAAAGTTTCAGTTTTATCTACTTATGTTTTAATCAGTTATTTCTCTTAAATATTTCATCCACAACTTCTTCCGTATATTCTCCAAACAATGGACCTGCAACCAATTGATAATACAAAATTCCCATTCCGTTTAAATTATACTCTATTATTACAGGATTTGCATCTTTATCGACAGCTACATCCCATGCCAATATTCCAAAATGTGACAATTGGCTGTGTGCTTTTAATACCATTTCTATAGCTTTATCGTAATTTGGTATAGTCACATCTTTAACGACTGTTCCGTTGGGCAATATATCCATTGTTTTTCCCGAAGGAAAAAATGCAAACTCTTTTAACGAACCGTCTGGATTTACACCAATTATTGCCAAATCGTCTTCTTTTTTTGAATACGAATTAGCTGCTATGCTGTCGTGCATACCTGCTCTAACAGAGGTAGAAAGATGTCTCGCTTTCCCGTTAATAAACATAGTGT
Source organism: uncultured Oscillospiraceae bacterium (assembly GCA_964467285.1). Taxonomy (GTDB): domain Bacteria; phylum Bacillota; class Clostridia; order UMGS1810; family UMGS1810; genus RGIG8748. The sequence goes on along the minus strand of CAYXPV010000089.1, from coordinate 5,961 downwards.
TTATCCTCATGATGTTAACTGATTTTGGACTAAGTCTTGCCATTTCCGGATGCTGCACCACCAGCTCCTGTACAACAAAATTTTTAGAATAAGAACGTAAAACAGCATCTAAGTCGTCCCCGACATTAATTATTGTTACATTCTTTCCCAAACCGGTTTCCATTGAAGGTTTAATTACACTTTTTGTTCTTTGCAAAATAAGTTCTTTTGCTTGTTCCTCACTGATAACATTATAATCATGGTCGTAATAATTACCATTGACATTTTTTACATAAGTGTATGGCAATGTTACTCCTTGAATAAATCTATCAAAATAACACTTGTCATTCCAAGCAAGATTAATTGTTCTATTATTTAACAGTGGATCAATTGTTGTTCTAAAATGCATTTCAGAACATACCTTAGGGTCAAATTCTCCGGTAAAACTATAATACAATTCATGTGTTTGAAAATCCATTCTATTGCATTTCCATGTATCCAATACAGCTTTCTTCTGTTCGGAATTCAATTTACGAAGTTGTATACCCGAATTTTTAAAATTGGTTTTATAATGTTTGCTGCTCTTCTTGGAATATTGATAACGAAATACCCAATGTGCAAAACTATCAAACTTTGCATATATCTTACCCAAATTCATAGCATTCACCCCGAATACTTATTTTTAAAAAACTTCTTTCAATACTTTCTCTGTCAAATCGCCAAATAGCGGTCCATTATTAAACTGATGGAAATTAATACCGCCTTTTCGCATATTTGCTTCAATAAGCACCGGCTCTCCACCTTCATCTATTGCAATATCCCAGGAAACAAGTCTGAAATGTCCTATCAATGGGTGGGCACTCTTTACAAGTTCAACCGCTTTGTCATATGAAGGAATCTTGAAGCCTTCAAACACCAAACCATCGGGATGTTGCGAACACTTTGCTCCGGTATTATAACCATGAGCAAACTTTTTAAGGCTTCCGTTTTCATCAATACCGCAAGACATACCATCATATTGCTTATTGGCAGCAGCAGTCGCATTATCCACCTTACTGTCACCAAAACCCATTCTAAGTACAGACGATAAAATATGAACTCCGTCTTCAAACAATATTGAGCAAATTCTAATACAATTTATGGAACCTTTATGTACTTTATCCAGTTCACTGTGCTGAACAATAAGCTTTTGAACAACATAGTCATCATATTCAGCATTTGTAAGGAAATCATTCACAGTACTTTCATCTTTTGAGTCAAAGAAGAATATTCCTCTGCCACTGCCACTTTCCTGCGACGGCTTACAAATGGTTTCATCATATTTTAAGATTTTACTTTTTGCATCTTCAACGCTGAGCTGGCAATAATCAGCATCAAATAACAAACCATTGATTTTTCTTATTACTACCTCGGGTTGTTTTATCCCTGCAAAGATTTTTGAATAGTAATTTTTATCATTAAAGCCATAACCAAGTTTTCTGCTGTTAAAATGCTGGTCAATCTTTGTGTAGTATAAATCATTCGGAATATATCTCGGGTCAAAATTATCATTCATCGCCGAATAATACTTCGCCCATTTACATGAAACATTTTTATAAGGTTTCCAAAAATCTTTTATTGCTTTCTTCTGTTCTTTGGTTAACTTAAACCCGCTTTTTTTGTATTTATTTACATTTCTGTTTTCCTGAATTTTAGAAATTACATTTGCAACAAAAGTTTCCGGTTTTTCCCAAAATCCCATATAGAAAGCTTTTAGTTTTTTACCAATAGCCATTGTTAGCACTCCTATTTGGTTACTGTATCTTTCTCTTCCACATTCACAACTTCTGTATCGTTAGTATAAACATTTTCTCTCTTTAAAACAGTAGCTATGGTTTTAAAGAAAATCTTAACATCTAACCACAAAGAAACATTATATGAATACCAAGCATCATATAAACGCTTTTCACGGACACCAAGACCGTTTCTGTAGTACGCTTGTGTATATCCACTGATACCGGGTCTAACCAATGTCTTGTCTTTTTCATCCGGTTCATATGTATCCTTAGACTCTACATCTCCCGCTCTCGGACCAATAATACTCATATTTCCAAGCAATACATTAAAAATCTGCGGAAGCTCATCTATACTTGTTTCTCTGATAAATTTACCAACCTTTGTAACTCTGGTATCAACCTTTGAATTATATGTACTTCCGTCTTCATTTCTTAAATCAGGAGCATTGACCTTCATAGAACGGAATTTAAACATATCGAATTCCTTGAAATTCTTTCCGATTCTTGCGGAACGGTAAAAGACCGGACCCCTGTCCTCTATCTTTATTGCCAAAGCCACAAATACAGTAATAAGCAATACAAAAGGTAATGCTATAAGGCAAGCAACAATATCAACGAACCGCTTGAATACAAGTTGATAAAAGCCCTTGTAACCTTTCTTATTTTTACTTTCGTTTAATAAAGTTTCAACCGATTGTGTTTTCTCTTTTTCAAGAGTTGTATTCACAAAAATCAATCCTCCACATTAAAATATGTTTAAAACAAACAATTACATATGGTTTTTAATGCGTCATCTGCATTATCCCTGGCAACTATATATCCACAACCGTCAAGGTTGGTGTGATATTCGTTTACCTTGTCGTCAACTTTCATATGATGATAAATCTCAACATCATACTTTTTTTCAATCAGTTCGAAATCAGGCAGTACTTTTATAATGCCACCGGAAAAAGCCAACAATCTCGTTTCAACAACCTGCGGTTTACCGCTTGGTGTCAAATCGACCTTATCGCCAACGGCATTTTTTATCATATTTCCCATATAGTCGATACCGGTACCGTATGGTATGATATGTGAACCAATAAGATTTCCACCCATTCGGGCTCCAATATCCACAATGTACACTTTGCCGTCAGCGGTTATGAGCATATCCATATTTACAGAACCAAAGTTAACGCCAAGGGCTTTTATAGCTCTGCGTACGCAATCTTTAACCTTGTCCTCAACGGTTTTATCAAGTCCGCAAGGTATTGCATGGCCAAGTTCTGCATAATACGGCGGCTTAGTCATATACTTCTTCATAACAGCCAGAACATGCGGCTCACCATTGACCACAAGAGTTTCTGCACCATATTCCCTGCCATTGATAAAGGTTTCTATCTCTGCTCTGTGAGTTATAGATGAGTCCATTGCATATTCACAGGCTTTCTTTAAATCCTTACCACATTCAACCTTTGATGCTCCCCTACTTCCGGAACCGTCACAGGGTTTTACCATAACCGGATATTTAAGCTTCAATGCAAGTTCATCAATATTTGTATCCGAACTAACCTCATATGCCTGTTCGGTATCATCCACCTTATTTTCAAAAAGACATTTTCTAACCAAATACTTGTTTTTTATTACTTTAGCAACGTCATATTTAAGACCGGGTAGCCCCAACTGTTCCGCTATATATGCCGCAGTAAGAACGCCATAATCTGTAGCTGCAGTAAGAACGCCATCAATATTTTCTTGTTTTGCATACTCCAAACAGGCTTTTTCATCGACTATGTTTATTACTGCATACTTATCTGCATATTCAAAGCCGACAGCATTAGGATCGGCATCGACAGCCAAGGTAACATAACCCATGCTTTTAGCTTTTTGTATTACAAACTTCTGAAGGAATCCCGCACCAATTATTAATACTTTTTTCATTATCTGTTCCTCAAATCGCTTTTTCCATAAGTATCTCTGTGTACTTCAATGTGTTCACTTTTCCGGAAACTTGATATCCCCTATGCTTGTAAAATTCAATTGCATGCTCACTTTTATCATACACTTCAAGGCATACTTTTTTACATTTGAATTCTTTAGCTATACGTTCAACTTCTGTCATACAATATGTGCCAACACCTTTTCCTGCACTGGCAGGATTGGTAGCTAATTTCTGCAACTTCAAGTTATCGCCGACTGTTTTCAGTTGAAAAGTCGCAACGACACTACCGGCATCATCTTTCACAATATAAATACGATTTTTCAACGCACATAAACATACTATCAAAAAATTCTTTAACCATGAATTATTCCAGTGTTCCAATCCGTATTTTGCAAACATATCTTTACCGCAATTCAGCAAAATACGATTAACACGATTTAATGCAACCGGATTAAAAACATTCACTTTCTTAAGTACATACATCTTTGTTCTACCTACTTTGAATATATTTCCTTAATATTATCAATCACATACATTGCATCTTCCTCTGTCATTTTTGTGTTCAAAGGAAGGCTTACCTCATTGGCAAACTGCAACCCTCACGAAACCTATTACTTGGCAAGGTAATTGCATATATACTTTTCTATTTCTTTATAAAACATCTCAGCATCTTTAATCTGCCTGTCGGCATCCTCTTTTGAAATGAGATAAAAATCATCATAGTCCGAACTTTCTCTTACCATAGATGTTGTCTGTATTATTGTGCTGAGTTTCTTATCGAAAATGCCGGTCTTTATATATTCTTTTCTAAAATGTGCAATGACGCCGGAATGATGCTTAAAATCCACACCATCTATTGCAAGTACTGCTCTCATAGCATGAAAAACGCAGTAATATGCCCGATTAGCCGCTGCTTTGAGCTGACTGTTATCATACAGGATTTTTGCAGATTCCAAGTTTTCCGTTGCCGTAGCAAGCCTATATTTGACATAGGTTTTCTTAGTTTCATCAAGACACAAGAGCAATACCCTCCTTTTGCACATTCTTTAAAAACGGAATAACATCCTTGTACTCCTGATATCTGCTATAGCTTTCAACCACAGGCGAAATAACTATGTCGTAATCAATAAGCAAAGCTCCAAGATACTCGCTGATGGCATATACATGCCTCATAATCTCTGTTTCTTCTATGTCGGCAATTATCATTACATCCACATCGGACTCTGCATTGTAATCACCTCTGGCATATGAACCGTAAAGTATTACATCTTTAAGACTATCGCCAAATATCTTCTTCATTTCATCAACAAATTGATACATAACAAAATCAAGTTCGTTTTTTGTACACATATATGTCACCGCCTTTCTCTTTGAAATCTATTATCTGTAAATTTCCTTAATATTATCAATTACATACTCAACATCTTCCCTTGACATTTTTGTGTTAAGAGGAAGGCTCACTTCGTTTGCAAACTGTGCATATGCATTGGGATAATCCTTAATGTCAAACCCGAGGTTTTTGTATGCCGTATGCATGGGAAGGGGTTTGTAATGAACATTACACGCTATTCCGCGCTCTGCCAGCTTAATTATAAATTCATTGCGATATTCCATATCTTTGCCCGTAAGTCTTGCAAGGTAAAGATGACCGCTGGACATAGCATCATCGGTGTAGTGTTCCAGATGCTCTATGCCAAGTTCATCCATAGCTTTGTCGTACATTTCAATATACTTTTTACGTTTTTGGAGCATCTCGGGGTATCTTTCAAGCTGCACAAGACCTATTGCCGCCATAATATCCGTCATATTGCATTTATATGCCGGAGATACAATATCGTATTCCCAGGCACCAAGCTTGGTCTTTGCAAGAGCATCCTTTGACTGACCGTGAAGGGAAAGAAGCATAAACTCTTTGTAAATTTCCTCATCGGAAATACCTTCAATGGGAAGCCATGTAAGAGCACCACCCTCTGCCGTTGTAAGATTTTTTACAGCGTGGAAGGAAAAGCTTGTAAAGTCTGCAACCGAGCCGGCTTTTTTTCCTTTTCTTACTGCACCGAAGCCGTGAGCGCAATCTGCAAGTACTAAAATTCTGCCCAACGCCTCCTGATATTTACCCTTGGGAGCAAATAAATTTTTCTTCTGTTCAACAATTTGGAATATGCGGTCATAGTTGCACATTACGCCTGCAATATCCACAGGGATAATCGCCTTGGTGTCAGGAGTAATTAAATCCAAAAGCTTATCGTAATCCATTTCGTAGCTTCCGGGAGCAGTATCGCAAAG
>CAYXPV010000088.1:0-6762 GCA_964467285.1 uncultured Oscillospiraceae bacterium | reverse complement strand
TCACTCCTTAGCAAGTTAATATTAAATTTTGTCTAAACTTTGGGGTTCACTTCAATTTAGACTGCATCACCTTTTATTTTATTCTGTTTTTAAGTAAATCCTTAAATTCTTCTCTTGAAAGCTTGTCAACACCATGTATAAGCTCAACATTCATATCCCTTGCACGGGATTTAAGATGCATTTTCCCTTTCTCATTAAAGGTAACATAGGTTGAAATAAGCACTTTTTTGGCGTACTTACCGCCGAATTTTTTTGCAACGGTGTCCAATTCATAAAGAGCCTCTTTATGGACTTCGCCGTTTTTGCAGGAAATAAAAACCGGAACGGCATCACGCATTGCGACAATATCCAACTCATTCTGAGTATCTGCAGGGTAACGGAAGCTTTTGTACACCACACCGTCCCAGTCTACCACGACACCCGTAAGGATATCATCATAGTAGCAAGGTTCCTCTTCCGTTATTTCTTTTAAAAGCATGTAGGAATACAGTTCGAGAATATTGCCTGCCTTTATAAGGGTTCTGCGGACACTGTCGCTTTTGTAGCGAAAAGAGACAAAATCCGAGCCTTCTCTGTAATCGGATATAAGCCCTTCTCGGCACAGTTTTTTCATAAATTCACCGTTTACGGGTACCCGTTGTTTTCTCGCTTTTACGGTGAGATTTACGCCGGATTGACCGGGTTCCTCAAAGCCCGCAAGAACATTGGTCTGTCTGTTCCACTCCGCACAGTCACTTCGGCAGGTATCCCATATCTTTTGCAAATCGTCTTTAAAATCCCCTGTAAGCTTCCACTCGAAGTCACCTTCTGTTTTATCAACTACGGCACCGCCGTTTAATGCAACGGTTTCCCTAAAGGATAAGTCCACAGACGGCGGCTCGGGTATACCTTCACAGTTTTTAATTCTTATGAATCTTCCGGTGCGCACATCAAACTGCAACATTGGTATATCCTTCAAAGCGGCTACAGCACCCATTGCCGCAATAATAAGCTCTTTGCCGCCGGTTAAGTCAAAGGCACAATCGGGATTCAATTCGGTTATTTCGCAAAGCTTGTCATATACCGCTAAGTAATCGTATCTGCCCACAATCTCGTAGGAAAACCGCGTATTTAATCCACGATTTTTAAAAAGCCTTTCCACATCGGATATGCGCTTTTGTGTCATAACATTTTTAAATCCCACAAAGACAATTTTCTCGGGCAAAAACTTAAGACCTGCTATTACATTTTCAATCTGACATTCGTCAAAAAGTTCAATAAGTGTTTTCATACTTATCACTACCTATTTTTCCAAAAGCTCTACAGCCAATTTTGCATTTTGTTTTGCTTTTTCTTTCATTTCAAGGCAAAGATTTTCGTTGCGGTTTCTGTCCTCTTCGGCAAAATATCTGTCCACAAGGGAAACTATCTCATCACAGGTAACGGTTGCCACATCGGCAACATAGGTTTGCCTGAAATACTCCATAAATCCGTCTATCTTGGGGTCGTACTTAATTGCCACAATACCCACGCCGCAGGATACCGCATATACAAGAGAATGAAGGCGCATTGCAACCACAAGAGAGGATTTACCTATAACGCCAATTACCTCGCCAATGGTTGCCGGAGTTTCCAGTACATAGGAATTACTCGTCATCTTGGAAGAAATACTTCGGGATACTGTAAGGTCTGCAGGATACTGCATAGGCACAAAAACAATGTTCTTGCCGTGTTTTTCGCAAATGTTGTCAAGAGCTCTTGCCATGGAATCTTCAAAATCCGGTGCGGCATTTTTCCACTCTCTTAAGGCAACACAGATATAGTCACCCTGCGGAACGCCGTTTTCTTTAAGAAGTTCTTTCACTCTTTCGGTGGAAGCCGGGCATAGAGAAAGTGCCGGGTCGGCAGTTATTACCACAGGAACAGTTATATTCATATTCTTTAATTCTTCATTGGATTTCTCTTCACGAAGGGTTATAAGCTCCACATTTTTATTAATGGTTTTGGCAGTAAGCTTTCTATTCATCTTTCCATTTACGGGACCGATACCGCTGGCAATCTGCATAACCCTCATTTTGTGTTTTCCGGCAAGTGCCATAATGTACAGGTAATACCAAAGGGACTTGGAGCTGGTTTCATCTTGTATGAGAGAACCGCCACCGGAAAGAAGCACCCTTGATTTTTTAAAGAGCTTTCTTAACTTAAAGGGCGACAAACGCTTGAAAGCATCTACCCTGTAACGCTTTTTCGTTTGCATGGGATTGGAGGAAAGTACACCTATACGTACATTTTCCTTCTGATTTTTAAGGTCATTTATTAAAGCCATAAGAAGAGCATCATCACCGCTGTTGTTAAAGCCGTAATATCCGCTTAAAATAAAATCGTATTTTTTAGAGTCAGCATAATCTGCCATTACCCTGTTATATATACTTATATGGTCATTTGCAAGAGCCTCGGAAGAAAAACGGGTTGTTGCCTTTATAAATATGTTTTCTCCCAACATCTTTATTAAATCCGGATTATTTGCAAGCAAAAGTATTTTTTCGGCAAATCCGTTATAGTCAAGCCTGTCAAAAAGGTAGCCTGTTTCTCCGTCGGAAACAAGGTCGGGAATGCCGCCAACACGGCTTGCAACCATGGGTTTTTTCATGGCACAGCCTTCTAGCATGGAATATGGAAAACTCTCATTTAAAGACGTGAGAGTATTTATGTCTATAAAATTCAAAAATCCGTAAATATCCGTAACATATCCAAGGAATATAACTTTGTCCTCCACCCCAAGTTCCTTTGAAAGAGCCTTGAGATTGTCAGCTTCAACACCGTCACCGGCTATAAGAAACCTGAGGTTCTGATTTTCCTTCAGGGCACAGGCTGCTCCGCGGATAAATATATCCACACCCTTTACTTTGTCGAATCTTGCGGCAATGCCAACATAAGTAAGCTTTTCATCGGTATCAAGTCCGTATTTTGCAGCAAAATCCTCACGGCTTGTGGGATTTTGGGGCACAAGAGCATAGTCCATACCGTTGTAGACGGTGTGGATGTTGTTGGGGCTAAAGCCACGTTCTATAAGCATTTCCTTAAAATTATCGGATACGGCAATAAAATAATCTATTTTTTTTAAGGATATTTTATTGAGATTAGTAAAAACAATCTTCTTTACAAAGGAGTCAAAATCCAGAAGGTAATCGCTGTGCATGGTTGTGATAATGGGTATGGAAAGATGCTTTTTCAAAAACATTGCAATAAAATTGGCTCTTGCACCGTGAACGTGCAAAAGTTCAATTTCTCTTTCCTTAATAAATGTCTTTATATCATCAAGCACACCAAGGTCAAGTCGGCTTTTCTGCTCAAACAGGACAGTTTCGATGTCCCTATCAAGGATTTCCTCGTAAAACACGCCCTTCATAAAGCACGCAACAACGATATCACATTTATATTTAAGCTTATCCAGCAATGCAAACAGGTGGGTTTTGGCACCACCGCTGTCACCGCCGCTTATCATATGCATTACCTTCAACTGTAACACCCTCTTTTAAATATACATTCTGTAGGTTTTTTCAATGAGCTTTTCCTGATGAAATTCGGTATTAACTGCCTTAAAAGCATTTTCGGAATATCTTTTCCTTAAGTCATCATCTTCCATAACCTTAAGTATTGCTTCTGCAGTTTCTTTTGTATTTCCGTATTCTACCAGTATGCCGCAATCTGTTTTGTCGGATACCAGGTCACCGTTTCCGCCCACATTTGTGGCAATAACAGGCAAAGAAGCATTCATAGCCTCAAGTATTGCAAAAGACAGAGCCTCGCTTCTGGAACTGTTGATGTAAAGGTCACTTATTTTAAGTATTTCATTTGCATCACTTCTAAAGCCAAGCATACATACCGTGTCTTTAAGGTTTCTTTCCTTTACAAGTGCTTCTGTTTCGCTTCTTAATTCTCCGTCACCCACTATAATGAGCTTAAATTTACGGTCGGTCATTTTTCTTAGCTCATCTATGGACTCCACAAGGTAATCTACTCCCTTAAGAAAGTGATACCTGGTAAGGGTGGTTATTACAAAATCGCCCTCGTCTATGCCCAGCTCTTTTTTTAAACCGAGATTAACCTCTCTTGTTTTCTCCGGGATTATTCCGTTGAAAATAACCTCTATCCTATCGGCAGGATATCCGTTCTCTGCAAGAACCTCCTTGCCCTTATTGCATACGGCTATTATCCTATGATTATTCTTTGTAAGTTTTTTATTTATTATCTTCCACAGTTTGTTGCAACCTATAACTATATGGCTGGTATACACTACCTTAAGGTTTTGGCAGTACTTACGGGCACGAAGTGCAATGATGTTTTCTCTGGGATACTGAGTGTGTATAACATCTATATTATTATCCCTACAGTATGCACCTAATATTTTTGCCGCTTTTACGTGGAAGGGATGCTTCATTTCCAACTGAAGAGTGGGAATACCCATTTCCTTTAAATCTTCGGAGAGCTTTCCCTCAACATTATAGGCAAAATGGCAGTTCAACTTTTTGCCATGAAGGGCTTTAATAAGATTGTAAACATATTTTTCCGTACCGGCATTTCCGGCATAGTTTATAAGATACAATACATTCACAGCTATCTCTCCTTATTTGTTTCCTTTAAATCTGCCAAGGATTTTACTTCCGTAAAACCTTATGGCTTCTATACCTAAGACATATCCTGAAACTGCATATACCAAAACACCTGCAATTACCGGAACTCCCAGTACAATTACTTTAACTATAAGACTGTCGCCGTTTATAATTCTGCCAAGTCCCAAGTAAGTAAGCCATACTGCCCCCATCATAATTAAAGAGCAGATAACAGACTTTATAACTTCCCTAAGCATTCCCGGGGCATAAGTGCCGATTTTCAGTCTTAAAACAAGCATCAGATTAAACACACCCACAAGAGATGCAACAGAGTACGCCAGCGGTATTCCGTAAGCGCCCATAAAGTTTCTCAGCACCAAGGTAAGTACCACATTAATTCCCATTATAACAAAGCCGTTTACTGCAGAAATCCAGGTGTTTTTAAGAGAATAGAAAGCTCTGTCCATTATTTCTTTAAAACCTATGCCCACAACGCCCAATGCATACAGGGACAAAAATACTTCAGCTTTGCTTACGGATGATGCCTGTACCTTACCCCAGCCAACCAAAAAATCAAGAAGAGGTCCTCTTACGCTTATGTACCCTGCAGTAATGGGAATAAGAAGTACCATAACGGATTTCAGTACATTACCAAGGCTGTCCTTGTAGCCTGTCATATCGTCTTTTGCAACGCATTCCGAAAGTTTGGGGTACATTACCGCAGTTACGGAGTAAGATATAGACACTACCAGCTGAATGGTAATATTCTGCACAAAGGTTATAAGCGTAACCATGGTTGCATCATATCGGGCAATCATAGTAGAGTTAAAAAGCATATTTATCTGATAAGAACCCACACCAATAAGAACAGGCACCGTCATTTTGGCAGCCTTCACTATATCGGGGTCCTTAAGCCTTAAGCGCGGTCTGTATCGGTAACCGCCCTTAATAAGTGGCGGTATAAGAATAAACGCCTGAAGAGATAAACCTGCAATTGTTGCTATGAGAAGTCCGGTTACGCCGAATTTGTCACCGAAAACCAGTACATATATTATAACCACAAGGGAGCTGGGTACGCTGACAAATGCCGGCAAGCGGTACTTGCCGTCAGCCTGAAGCATTCCCTGAAAGATATAATTCCAGGCATAAAAAAGCATAACAGGCATTACCATCATAAGGGCTTTTGTGGCATAATCCCTTCCCGACTGAGTTTTTGAAAATCCCGTAAAATTAACCAAAGCAGGCGACACAATAACGGAAATGCATATTACTGCGAGAGTCAGTATACTTGCAATGGTTATAATGTTGTTTGCAAATTCCCGTGCCTTTTCCTCTTCGCCAAGGGCCTTGTGGCCCACATACAGCGGTACAACTACCGTAGAAAGAGCAGTACCTATACAGGTAAAAATAATATTGGGAATATTTACTGCGTAAGAATATATATTAATGTAAATACTGTCAGTTCCGAACACCGACATATAAACCTGCGAGCTGAAAAGTGCCAAAAGCCTTGAAGCTATCATTATAAACATAACGGACCCTATAGCACCTGCAATATTCTTTTTAGCCAAATTAAGGTACCTCCCTTCATAAAATAGAAACCACTCAGGGCTTCCAGTAAATATCTTCTTTAATTATCCTTGCAGGGTTACCTGCAACAAGAGTTTTAGGCGGAACGTCCTTTGTAACCACGGCTCCTGCGGCAACTACCGCACCCTCGCCTATCGTTACACCTTTAAGTACCGTAGCACCGCAACCAATCCACACATTATCGCAGATTGTTACTTTTTTGCATACTTCCTTATCGGAACAAAGCTTGTGATAATCGCGGTCGAGTATATTGCAATCCCAGGATATATCACAACCGCTTCCTATTTCCACCGAAAGACCTGCGTGAATCTCCGTACGGTCACCTATATAGGTGTTATTGCCTATTGTAATTTTGGAAACGCCGTCGCAGCCGTAAGCGCTCAGCTTACAGTCACGATGCAAAAGCACCCTGTTGCCGACGGTTATTTCGCCTTTGTTTTTCCAAATGCGAACTCCCCTCTCCATTCGAAGAAGGGAACCGCTTTTTTTAAATTTATATTTGTTTATCACGCCTCTTAAAACAGCAAATGAATTTGTCATAAAATCACGTATACTCATATGTTTTACTCCGTTTTTCTTT
>CAYXPV010000087.1:0-6763 GCA_964467285.1 uncultured Oscillospiraceae bacterium | reverse complement strand
GATGCCTGATGAATCATATTGGAGGTAACATATCTGTCCGCAATAACCACATCGGCATTTTGGAGTTTATCCTTCCATACACATTTAATACTGCCTACCCTATCCACAGCAAAGAAAGCCGAAGCCATATAGGGGCTCACGTCCTGTGCATTGGTGCCGAAATCACCCCCAAGGTACATCTTTACCAAAGACGAGGTTTCCGAGGCGTAGTTGGGAAATTCTATCTTTTCCACCTTTGCGCCGGAGGACAAAATATTGTCATATAGTTTTTCTGTCTGAGTCTGTTTGCCGCTGGCATCCACACCCTCTATAACCACAAGCTTATAATTTTTCATATTACTCTCCAAGGTAAAATTTTCTCTTTTTCAATGCTTTACCGCAGCTCATGGCACCCTCGGGACAAGGACCTGCAACACAGGAAGGACCTGCATACTTAAATATTGTGGGTGCAGATTCCTTAACAATAGCAAGCATTCTGTTTGCCATATCTCTTATTTCCCACTGAGCTCTTTCGCAGCAACGGTGGTTAAAGAAATTGAGAAGGCTTCTTGCATTAAAGGTTGCTATCATCTTGGTTTCGCATGCGTTGGGGAGTATGTAACGGGCATCTTCTATAGCCTTCTTTTCAGCGGCATTTTTTGCTTTCTTTTCGCTTACACCATCTGCTATCATTGCATCGTAGTGCTTCTTAAAGAGAATTTCGGAAATAGCATTGTACTTTGCCACGTCATCTGCCATAGCTTCAAGGAAAAGCTTCTTAGCTTCAGGCTCAGCTTCTATCTCGGGAGGGGTGATAAACTCAAACTTGCCCTCATTAACGTATCTCTGAGATTTAACGGAATAGCTGGCGATTCTGTGACGGGTAAACTGAGCTAAAAGGCTTCTGGAAACACCCTCTATACCAAAGGTAAATGTAATATGCTCCAAGGGACTTTCGTGGCCCATGCTCATAAGTCTGTCTATAAATGCGGTAGTCTTTTCCTTGTCAAGACCGTTTAAAATACCTGCTATTTCGGAAGAAGAATAGCAAAGCTTTGCAGCAGCTGCAACTATCTTTTCGCAATCGGGATTGTACTGAAGTAATTCTACATTCATAATTTATCTCTCCTGTGGAAATTTTTTACCGTTTTTAAGTACTGTAAAGCCAAACTTTGGCAAATCCAGCATTCTTAAGGCTCTGCCGGGCTGTTTGAGCAATCTGTAAAGCCATTCAATACCATGTTTCTGATAGAATTCCGGTGCTCGTTTTACGGTACCTGCAAATACATCCAGGCTTCCGCCTATGCCCATTGCAACGCCGAAATCAAGCTCGTCCCTGTGGGTATCTATCCACTTTTCCTGCTTGGGTGCACCAAGACAAACAAAGAGTAAATCAGGCTTTTTGGCATTAATATCGGCAATGATGTCCTTTTCCTTGGCATCGTCGAAATAGCCGTCTGCACAGCCTGCAATTTTAACTCCGGGGTATCTTTTTACAATTTCCTCCCCTGCAGCTTCTGCCACACCGGGCTTTGCACCGAAAAGGTATACACTCATACCGTGCTGTGCCATCTTGGAAAGTGCCGCACAGGCGGTATCATAGCCTGCAGCTCTTTCGGAAATGGGGTTTTTGAGAATTTTGGAAGCATAGACAACTCCTATGCCGTCGGCAAGAAGCACATCTGCCCTGTTTAAGACCTCGCAAAACTCTTTATCACGGTAAGCTACCATAATAATCTCCGAGTTGGGAGTATATATGCACTTTTTTCTGTCGCCGTTTTTGATAGATTCTACAATCAAATCGGAAGCGGAATCAATGGTATACTTTGATACCCTGACGCCAAGAATGTTTACCTTATCCACAATAACCTCCGGGGAATACTTTTTTGTACCGTCGAGAACGCCGATAGCAACAAACACCATGAAAAATCATCCTTGCAATGGAGATTCTTCGACTTCGCCTACGGCTTCGCTCAGAATGACACAATTATGAGATGGCACGTCTTAATAACAATGATTTATGACGCCTGCCCCTACAATAAATCATTATACTATTTTATTATAACAAAATCAATATTTATTTAAACATTTGAAGGAAGTTCCGTGGAAATATCTCCCATATGTTCCTTAACACCTTCCGAAACAAGAGTCCACACTCCCGACTCGTAGTTGGCTTCGGTTACCGATGCATTGGGTACCCATGGCATAGATTTTATTTCCGCTAATGGGAGACCGCGAAAAAAGGTACTCATAACCCTTATGGGTGTAGCGTGAGATACGAGGCACACGGTTTTGCCGTCATTTGCCAGGGCTATCTCCGACATGTTTTTTTCTATTCTGTCCCAAAGTTCCCTCACGCTTTCGCCACCGGTACAACGGGCGTTGGGCATATCATAAAGCCACACCGAAAATTCGGGATAGTCCAATATAATATCGCTGAAAACCTTTGCCTCCCACTCCCCGGCATAAATCTCCCTTAAGCCCTTTCGGGTAATGATATCCATACCACGCTTATCCGCAATATGACGGCAGGTTTCGCAGGCTCTTTTAAGGTCGCTGGAGTAAAATACATCTATGTGGCGGTCTTTAAGGTATTGTGCCGTAAGCTCCGCCTGGGCGTGACCTCGCTGAGTTAAACCGAGGTCTGTGTGACCTAAGAAAAGATTATCATAGTTACCAAGGCTTTCGCCGTGGCGGATAATATAAAATTTAGTCATATAACGCACTCCGTCCTTATTTTAGCCATTGGAGTATTATTCGAACCCGCCTCAAAATCAGTATTTTCGGCATCTTTTGGCTTGTCGTCCTTGAAAGGCACAAAGCCTTCCTGCGTCCTCCGCACCAAAATCTATCCAAAAATACAAGATTTTTAGGTCGTAGAATTTTAAGATTAACAAAAATCGTTATAATCGAGTCAAAAACGCAGGTAATCCTGTCGGATTGGCGAGTATTTTGACGTGGATTAGGGCGATTTTTGTATCTTAAAATCGGAGTTCGGATAATCCTCCAATGGCTAACAATTCATCAATATCATAGGCATTTGTATTGGCGTGTTTACCCTTAAAGTCGGTAACGGTTACTCTGACATATTTGTCAAGATTGCAAAGTTCAAACTGTGCCTTATTAATTGCACCGCCGTCGGGAGATACAAATTTCTGTATATTGCGGCTGTCGGTCTGGAACACTATGCTTTCGGCATCGGAGCATTCAATGAAAAGCGTTCCGTCCTCAACATAAAGACTGTAAATTTCGGGACCCATGGATGCATAGAACTCACCTGTGCTGAGGGCATCCGTAACGGACTTATAATTCAAAGAAGGGGCTTTAATCATAACGAAACCGCCAAAGGAATCGTCAACCTCGCCCTGATTGTGATTATCATCTGCGGCAACACAGTAAATCATCTTTCCTGCACGAAGCATATCGTCGTATTCCTTTTCGTTATACTCGTCATACCCATACACCGCAATACAACTGTAGTTGCAGATTTCCATGGCGTTCATACCTTCGTAGCCGATGTAGTCATTATAACTTTCCATGGACCAGTTTGGATGATTGTATGTAACAAAAAATCCATTTTTCCTGCCCTTTTTGATTATTTCGTTAATACATTCGCGAGAATATACTCTTTCAAAATCGGGCTCGTTTTCGTCATAGAGCACCGCATCTCTGTAGTTAACCGCATTTTTAAATAAATACTTACTGCGGTGATAGCAAACCTGCTTAAGGTTATCCGGCTCCAATGCAATAAGGCACAAATGACAGGTTTTGGCATTACGCCAGGGAAGCTCGCTTTCGGTTATTTCCATTTCGTAGCCGTGAAGTGCAAGGAAATTATTGTCATTTAAATCCTTGTGACCTATAAGAACATCGTGGTCGGTGTATGCCACAATGCTGTAGCCCTTTTCCATATATCTTTCCTTTATTTCCTCGGGAGTATACTTACCGTCGGAAACGGTGGTGTGACAATGAAGATTTGCTTTGTAAAAATTGCCATTTTGAGGCAGGAGATATTTTTTCATATACGTTACCTCTTATTTAAAAGTATATCAATTGTATTTTACATTATTTTATTCATATTATCAATAGTCGATTAAAAGAAAACTCACTCCCGAGAGAGTGAGTTTAAAATTAAGAATTTAAAAGTTTTTCGAGTCTGTCGATGCCTTCCTTGATGTTTTCCATACTTGTAGCGTAAGACCAACGAACGTAGTCGGGAGCAGCAAAGCCTGTGCCGGGAACAACTGCAACCATCTGTTTGTCAAGGAACACCTCTGCAAAGTCATCTGCATTGTTTATAAGCTTGCCGGCGAGAGTTCTGCCCTTTAAACCGGAGATATTCATCATTACATAGAAAGCACCCTTGGGCATAAGACAGCTTACGCCCTCTATGGAGTTGATTCTCTCAGCCATGTACTTACGTCTTTCGTCAAAAGCCTTAATCATAACCTTAAGGTCATCCATAGGACCGTTAAGTGCCGCAACGGTTGCAGCCTGAGCTATGGAGTTGGGGTTTGAGGTGGTGTGGCTCTGAACGTTTGACATAGCCTTTGCAATAGCAGGGTTGGAAGCTGTGTAGCCTATTCTCCAGCCTGTCATGGCGTAGGTTTTGGAAACACCGTTTATGATAATGGTAAGGTCTTTAATCTTATCGTTAAAGCTTGCAATACTTGTATGCTTTACGCCGTCATATACGAGATACTCGTAAATTTCATCGGAAATGACGAAGATGTTATTTTCCACAGCAACCTCTGCAATAGCCTTAAGCTCTTCCTCGGTATAAACCATACCTGTGGGGTTTGAGGGGCTGTTTAAAACAATAGCCTTTGTCTTGGGGGTAATTGCCGCCTTGAACTCATCGGCAGAGAACTTGAAGCCCTTTTCCTCGGTAGTGTGAAGAATTACGGGTACACCGTCGTTGTACTTAACCATTTCGGGGTAGCTTACCCAGAAAGGTGCAGGTATAATAACCTCATCACCGGGGTTTAAGATAGCACCGAAAGCGTTTATAAGAGAGTGCTTTGCACCGTTGGAAACAACAATCTGTGAAGGCTCGTAGCTTAAGCCGTTATCTCTTAAGAGCTTATCGCAGATAGCTTTCTTAAGCTCAAGTGTACCGGAAGCAGGTGTATACTTGGTAAAACCTGCATTTATGGCATTGATGGCAGCTTCCTTAATGTGTGCAGGAGTGTCAAAATCGGGCTCGCCTGCACCGAAGCCTACAACGTTCATCCCCTCTGCCTTCATCTGCTTGAACTTGGAGTCAATCATAAGTGTGGGAGAAGGCGATATAGTTTTGAATTTATTTGAAATTTCCATGGGTTAATACCTCCGAATACATAAAATTTGTCATATAAAATCGCATTATGGTAATTCTACCATAAGAAAAGAAAAATTGCAAGTTATTTAATCGTAAATTTCAATTTTTGTAGATTTTTTATTGAAATTTGCAATTAAAACTGCAATTTTTGAAAGTTATGTATATCATTTTCGCCAAACTAAGCTTCAAAAGCGTTCTCGATATAGTTTATGCTTCTTTTTGCGGTATATACCTCACAGACATCGAAGGATATTTCGTCGAAGTCATTAAAATGCATAAGAAACGCCCGGGCAGTACGGATGATTTTCTGTTGTTTGTGATAATCCACAAAATCGCCGCCGTAACCAAAGGCATTATCCTTACGGGTTTTAACTTCCACAAAGGCAAGGTGTCTGCCCTTTTGTGCGATAATATCTATTTCGCCACCTGCGGCTTTAAAGTTGGTTTTGAGTATGGTGTAGCCGCACCTTTCCAGGTAATCTTTGGCAACCTGTTCCCCTTCGTAACCCAGTTTACTTGTATTCATCGCACGTGTTCCTTTACGCCTTTAAAGGTAAGGCGGTGTATCGGTGAAGGACCGTATGTTGCAATGGCTTCAAGGTGTTCCTTGGTGCCGTAGCCCTTGTGCTTCTGAAAATTGTACTCGGGGTATTTTTCGCCCATTTCGGTAATATAGCGATCCCTTGCTACCTTGGCAAGAATGGATGCAGCCGCAATTGACATGGAGTTAGCATCACCTTTAACTATTGTCCGGCATTCCACAGGCATCTCCCCTACGCGGTTTCCGTCAATCAAGGCAATATCGGGGGTGATTTCCAGAGAGGATACAGCCATATTAAAGCATTTTAAGGTTGCGGCAAGGATATTGATGCGGTCAATTTCCTTTTCATCGGCACTTACTATTGCATAGCAGAGTGCTTTTTCTTTAATAACATCAAAGAGTTCTTCCCTTTTCTTTTCGGTGAGCTTTTTGGAGTCGTTTATTTCGTCAATTATCGTGTCCTTGTCGAAGATTACCGCAGCGGCAAAAACGGGGCCTGCAAGGGGTCCTCTGCCTGCTTCGTCCACGCCGGCTATATACTTATAGCCTTTGGCATAGTATTCTTTTTCGTACTTAAGCATATCGGGTTTTTCAGCCATTTTTTGTCCTACCTTTCAAAATCCGAGGGAGTTTCCAGAGAAATTCTGCCAAGCTTTGCGCCTCGGAACTCGTCTAAAAGTATTTTTGCGGCACGCTCTGTGTCTATTTCTCCTCCCGAAACCACAAAGCCGCGTTTTCTGCCTAAAAGCTCCAGCATTTCAAAGCCGCCAAGGTCGTCGAAATTTGTCATTTTGTAGCGTTCTGTAAGCTTTTGGGGATATTTTTCCTTTAGAACTTCAAGAAGTCGCATTGCAATTTCTTCAAGGTCCATAATTTCGTCCTTTATGGCACCGGTAAAAGCAAGCTTCTCCCCTACGGCAATA
>CAYXPV010000086.1:0-6833 GCA_964467285.1 uncultured Oscillospiraceae bacterium | reverse complement strand
ACTGGGGCAGCGAAGTGTCCTCAGCATACGGCATAAGCTATGAAAACGGTGTTTTCGCCGCTGCAGAAGACGGCACAGTTTCCGTTTCGGAATCCAAGGACTATGTAACCTTCAGTGCAGATATGGATAACTACACCCTTATGCTCAACGGTAAGGATGCCATCGGCGGTCACGCGGAAGGAAAGCTTACAGTTGTTCTTGACGGTGTTGAAACAGTATACGATATGAAGGGTATTGAAAACCGCGACGGTTCCATTGAAATCAGCGCAACAGTTGACCTTCCCATCGAAAAATATGAGGTTCTTGAAATAAGCGAAAGTCTCATCTTTGGTGCGGCAGCTCTCGGCTACAAGGGAACTCTCGGTACCGTACCTGCATCTTCACCCGTTAAGGAAAACAGGGTTGTTCTTAAGACTTTGGAATCCACCGGTGTTAAGGTACAGAGAAATGATGACTACGATGCTGTAAAGGAAACCTTAACCATCTTCAAAGAAGCAGAAGATTTCAAAGAACAGGCAGACGGTTCTAATGTATATACATCAAGATCCTTCCTTTCCGGCGGAGCAGGCGTTCAGCTCTTCAACACTCAGGGCACCACAATGACCTACGACATTGAAATTAAGGAAGCAGGCGTATACGACTTCGTTGTTAAGTATGTTGCATGGGAAGCCGGCGGTGCTCAGCGTACCATAAGCATCAACGATAAGATGTATTCCGTTCCTCTTGACAAGACACCCAGCTACGGTGCAGTTCCGGCTGACTGGACAACATGTACTGCCAAGACAGGTGTTGAACTCCAGCCCGGCACATATACAATTTCCATGACACCCGATTTCGGTATGTGGAACTTTGACTGGTTCGGATTTATTAAAAGATAATCTAAACTGATATTGAGAGGCTGCAAAATGGCTTTGCAGCCTCTTAATTGATAAAACATCAATATATTTCTTCCTTACGGTCTCTTTGATTCCCCTCTTTTCTTCACTTTCCTCATTTCAACAAATCAGTGAATTTCTGTCAAAGAGGCCGTGGGGAAGGAATATATGGAAATAGAAAGAGTGATAATTTTGAAAAAATTTAAATCCTTAATATGCGTAATACTCTCGGCATTGATGCTAACATCGGGCTTTTACGCCTACGCCGATACAATATACACATGGGATTCCTCCTACGTATATCAGGTTGATTCCAAAAATGGTACCGGTATGCCTTTCAGACCTGCCGACGGATATGTTTCGGTGCAGAATCCTCCGGATTTCACCTGGGCCTACGTAACCGGTGCTACATACAACCTTAAGGTATGCACCGACAAGAGTATGTCGGATTCTACCGTTGCATACAGTGCATCGGATTTAAATAACAACTACTATAATTTCACTCATACCTTTGATGTGGGCGTGGACTACTACTGGTCTGTACAGTATCAGATTGGCTCCTCCAAAAGCGAGTGGAGCACTCCGAGAAAATTCCGCATAGATGTGGATGCCTATGAATTTGTGGTTGAGGATATAGATGATATTATGGCGAAGATATCCTCAAATCATCCCCGTATATATTCGGCAGACACTTCCTATAGTCTTTACAGCCTTGAAGAGTTTCGCGGACTTAAGGACAAGTATACTTACGCACAAAACGATTTCAATTCCATAATATACACCGCTGACCAATATGTATCCGAAAACAAAAAATACACCGAGCCCGAAACTCCCGACACAGACGGAGCTTCGAACCCGGCTGCTTCATTGGACGGTACTGTTACGGCAACCTGCTCCACAGTTTCCAGAGATGCCTGCAAGCGGATGTACAACACCGCAATGGCATATATGCTCACAGGAATCGAAAAGTACGGAAATTACGCCAAGAGCATCCTTCTGGAGCTTTCCGGCTGGCGTTATGATGACTTCAGTGCCACCGGCTACAGACGACAGGATCAGCTTTTCAGAGAAGTTATGTATCAGGGTGCTATTTCCTATGACTGGATTTATCCGCTTCTTACCGATGCAGAAAAAACCAAAATTCTCACTATGATAGAAAACAGAATGAATCGTGTTGACTCCCTTATCACTTCTATCAAAAAATTCCCTCACGATTCCCACGGATGGACAACCATTGGTTTTATGGCAATTACCGCATATGCCACAATTGACGAAATTTCCATTTCTCGTGGATGGCTGGAGGAGATAATTCCCCTCTACACCGCGGTTATGCACCCTTGGTCCAACCAGGACGGAAGCTGGTGTCAGGGACTTGCATACTATTCCTTCAGTACGGGCTTTTCCAAGGAGCTTACAAACATCCTTTCTCTTGGCGGAATAGTTAATCTCTATGACAAAGCATGGAGCAAAAACGAATACCTGTGGCTTCTGTATGCCTGGGGACCTTATACCTATGCCAGCTTTGGTGACGGCTCGGCAGGTTACCCCACAACGGGGGATGCTCTCCACGTTCAGAAGGATATAGCATACTTTACAAGTAATCCCGTTGCCAAGTGGATGTGGACGGTCAACAATGCAGGCAAAAGCTCCGGCCTTGAGTATTTTGCCGCACCCGTGGAGGATTTGCACGTCGAAGAGCCTACCGACTACCCCTTGTCCAATGCATTCTGGGACATAGGCTGGGCGGTTATGACCAATGACCTTATGGGACGGGACAAGGTTCAACTTACCTTTAAGTCCAGCCCTTACGGTTCTTTTAACCATTCCCATGCCGACCAGAACAGCTTTTTCATTCAGGCATACGGCAAGGACCTTGCCATAAAAAGCGGTTATTACGATTCCTATCATACAGACCACGACAAACATTTTACAAGGCAGACCTTTGCCCACAATTCCACTACAATAGATGGCGGAAACGGACAGGTTTTTGACCGTTTTGATTCCTCGGGTAAGCTTACTCAGTTTGTAAATCAAATGGAGCTTGACAGTGTTACCGGCGATGCCACCGAGGCATATTTTACATCGGACAATCCCTCAAACAAGCTTTTTGACAAAAACGAAAGAAGCATAGTTTACCTTCGCCCGGGTGTATTTGTTGCTATTGATACCTTGGACGCCATAGGTACGAAATCATCTACCTACGAATGGTGGCTCAATGCCGTTGATATAGAAAACAGCGGAAATACGGCAACCATAACCAACGGTTCCGTTAAGCTGGATGCAGAGGCTCTCTACCCCGAAGGTATCACATCCACTAAGTACGAAGGCTTTATAACTCCCGACGGCACGGAGTATCTGCCTTACAGCGGAAGCCCCACAGTTACACAGCACAACAGAATAAACTTTTCCACACCATCACTTACCAAAACTAAAATGGTTGTGGTAATGGATGTGTACGACGAAGAAAAGGCAGAAACCGTAAATATTACACCAATTGCTACGGTATCGCAAGATAAGACATATATGGTTCTTGAGTTTGAAGAAATACCGGGAACGGGTATGATTATAAAGCTCACAGATGATGACGAGCCGGTAGTATGGAACGGTATTGAGTTTGTAGGTGATGCAGTTACCTACACTCCCAATTCCATTATGCTTACAAACGGTTACTATCTTGATTACAACGGCAGAACTCTTATTGATGCAGATAGTCAGAAGGTAACTGTTGCCCTTGGTTGCGACCAGATGAGCATAAGCTCGGAAAAGGATGTTTCCCTTCAGATTGGTGCTTACACCAAATTCTGGAGAGGAACAGATTTGAGTGCCATCACCGACGAAAAGGGCAGAAATGTATCGGAAAACAACCTTGGCATAGACCTTGGTGTTGAAGAGGATGTACTCTTTGTAAATATCGAAAAGGGAAGTCATACCCTTCTTAAGACTGTCGATACTGCCCTTAATACCTATCAGATTGTCCCTGAAAACGTATACGTTAAGAAAGATGCAGAGGGCAACCCCAAGGTATACTGGGACAGCCCGGGATATCCGGAATACGACATAAGCATAAACGATGTTATTACAGAAAACGTTACAAGCGGTTTCCCGTTGCCGAGTGAAGCGGACAACTGCCGTATTATGGTCAGAAGCAAGCTGAGTGTGGAAAAAAGCGACTGGAGTACACCCATATACTATTCCGACGGTATAGATGATTTTGCATCATATGTAAAGTATGAGGAAACAGAAAAGGGTGTTATGGCTTCTCAGTATGCAAGAGCCGAGCAGAACCTTAATTTCTATACAGCGGTGTATGACAGCACCGGTATGGTAGGAAGTCCCAAAATTCACAGAAAAGCAGAGGGCGTATTTGAAAACACCGCAGAAAATGTGGACAGCACAAACAAAATCTGCTCTTATCTGTGGGCAGATAACCTTATGCCCATAAATCCCAAGAGCACCTACAAATCCCAAGATACATCCCTTGTGGGTATATATATGGACGGCAAGCTCCTTGATGGCTTTGAAAGCTCAAAGGATTATTACACCGTGGATTTGGCAGGAAGAAAAGAGAGCAGTTTCCCGGTTATAACGGCAAAGGCAAAGGACAATTCTGTAAAGGTAAGTGTAAAGGCAGCCGACACAGATACCTTTAAAGCTGTAATAACAGTAGAGCCGTCAGAAGGTACCAAGAGAGAAATTACTGTGGAATTTATTGAAAATCCGGATATGCATTTTGTAAAGGGTGCAAGTGAAGAAGCTAACTTTGTGAAGGATAGCGGCAGAGAAAATGCGACATCCAAAATTTC
This sequence comes from uncultured Oscillospiraceae bacterium, assembly GCA_964467285.1. Taxonomy (GTDB): domain Bacteria; phylum Bacillota; class Clostridia; order UMGS1810; family UMGS1810; genus RGIG8748. Next base: position 2,155 of record CAYXPV010000086.1, on the reverse strand, counting down.
CCAAGACATAGTCGGTACCATATCCTATGTAAACAGCGCAGGTGCTACAATAGTTAAAGACCTTAAGCTTTACACCAATTTCAACGACAGACAGGACGGATATTTCGGAGCCAGAGCGTGCAACGACCGACATCCAACTACCGTTAATCATATGGAAATATACTATGTGGACGAAGCTTTAAAGGGCTACGATTACTTTGTTTTCGGAAATGACAGCGTTTACAAAAACAACAATGGTGAGCCCAAGTATACCATGGAATTTGAGGTTGACGGCTACGGTGCGGAAGTAGTTATTATAGGCAAGAATTTTGACGGATTGGTTCAGGACGGATTCGAAGCGGAGGATAAGCTTTGGGCAAAGGGCAGATATATGCACGTTGTGGGCAACGAAGATGTATTCTACAATGTTACATACAGAGGAAAAAGCCTCAGTGACTGTGTTTCCAACGGCAACGGAAGCTTCTATATGAAGAATTATGACATAATGCAGGATTGGGTAAATGTAACTCCTCCCACAGGATATTCTTCTTTAAGTGTGGATGAATATTTTGAAAAAGCAGGCGAGCTTTCGGAGGATATGTTTACTGAGATAGGTACTGCTTTTTCCGGTTATGTGGTAAACTGGAATGATATGTTTACCACCGCCTACACCAAGAGGTTCATAAATGACGGAGAGTCTGCAAAGGTTTCCTTTAACCTTACAAACCTTGGTCAGAGTGCCCGTGCCGTGGTCATCGTAAAGCCCATAGCTACCGAGGATGCAGTAAGCAGGTTTGAATTTATGGCTCCCAAAAGCTTTGCAGAAATTCCTTCTAAGCTTAAGAGGGGGTATAGTGGGGCTTCCGATACCCATATGAGCATAGATTATTATGATGATTTCAAGGTTATTAACGGATTTGGTAACGGTGCAAAGGCATATGTTAATTCCGACGATGTAATCTGTGATTTCAATGATTTGTGCGAGATAGACGGTGCAATGTACATTTCTCCCCACAAGACTACAGGGGAAGGGGATGGCTGGGTTGATGCCTACTACCACGGAATAAGCGATGTTTCTGATGATAACGGCTCATACAGCTTCCCGGTTATTGGCGGTAAAAGCTTTGGCTGGTACAGCTTCAGGCTGAATCAATCAGCAAATATCTATATTGCCTCAAACGGCGAAAAGCCCGCATTTGCGGATGATTCCTGGACTAAAATCAACGTTGGTACAAAGGTGTTCTCTGCAGGCGGTGAAGATTACACCGATTTGTATGCAAAGCGTATAGATGTTGAAGATGGAGAATCGCTTACCGTTACAATGCCGACCAAAGGCTCACAAAACGGATTGTACTACGTGTTTATTAAGCCTGTAAAATAAAAAATAAAAATGTCATTCTGAACGAAGCAGAAGAATCTCAACCTGAGGGAAGATTCCTCACTGCGTTCGGAATGACATTTTTGGTATATTTTATTTGTGACAATTATTTGTCTTCTCCGGATTCGTATTTTTTAAGATGTGTTTTTAATATGGAGGTAAGCTTTGGAACAATTTTAATGTTTGTACTTTCGATATCTTTTGTAACTTCACGCATTTGTGCTTCTATTTCACGTATTTCACAGATGGCGTTTTTGCAGGTGTCCAAATCTATTTTGTCGATATTTTTTATCATCATTAAGTACATAAATTTAAGAAATATGTCTATATAATCTATTTTTGTGTCGGGGTTAAAAAACTTGTTCATTATTTCCAAATCACGTTCTGTAAATTGGTCAAATGTAATTTCTTCCTCGATTTCCGGTTCATCTTCAAGCTCTTTAATCAACAAATCAAGTGCTTCTTCGTTTATGTCGCTCATAATTGTTCCTCCCAATTAAAAAATGCGCAGCCCTTTCGAGCTACGCATGAAAAATACATTGCTCTAAGGTTACTGCGACATAACTGTTTTCGCCTAAAAGACCAAGCAAAAAAGAGCATGTATTTTTACCGAAATAAAAATACTGCTTGGTAGTTTAGGCTTATTCCTTAAAAAATATTTAGTTATGTCGCAATTGATATTATATCATCTTTTAAGAATTTTTACAATAGCAAATTAATTATTTACAGCTTAGCAGATAATCATAACATATTGCCCTCCCAATAAAAAAAAGTGCGATGACTCGCACTTCAACACCC
>CAYXPV010000085.1:0-6840 GCA_964467285.1 uncultured Oscillospiraceae bacterium | reverse complement strand
GCGTGCATTTTTTGTGGCGTCGACTCGTAGAGAATCGAACTCCGAAAGGTTTGCACGTAAAAAAAACAGTCCGGGGGACTGTTTTTCGTGCAAAGATAAGTTACGGGTACCGAAAGCACGAAGCAAAGCGAAGTGCTTTCGGTCGGAACTTATCAATCAAGCCAGCGGCTTGATGATTCTCCGAGTCGACGTTATAATTGTTTTTCTTCTATGGGTAAATCCAATATATAATCAACAGAAACATTATACAGTTTAGCAAGTTTAATGAGCATAGAAACAGGAATTTCACGAATACCACGTTCGTATCTTGCGTATACCTGACGATTGCACATAAGATAATCTGCAATTTGTTGTTGAGTTAAATCATTATCAATTCTCAAATCATGTATTCTCTTGAAAAACATTGAAATCACCTCTTGACTCCAATGTTACCATATGGTATTATTTTATTATGCTTTTAGTACCATCATTAAAATAGAGTGGTGATTTATTTAATTTTTAATCTTAATATTTCACAAAAAATCCTCGCCTTCATCCGTCGGCGAGGATTTCTGATTTAATTATTCTTTTATGCTTCCATCAGCATTAAACAAAGGCAACACTTCAAGGTATATAATATCATCTCTGTCGGCAGCTTCGCCTTCTGCAAGAACTGCAGCCTTGCCTACGATATTTGCTCCGCACTTTTCGGCAAGAAGCTCCAGGCACTTTAAGGAGTCACCGGTGCTTATAACATCATCCACTATAAGGACTCTCTTGCCCTTAAGAGCATTTATCTCGTCCTCCCCAAGGTAAAGAACCTGAGGGTGATTTGTAGTTATAGAGTTAACCTCGGCACTTATTACATTGTGCATATAAACCTTGGTACCTTTTCTGGCAATTATATAGTTATCATCACCGTGCTGTTTTGCCATTTCATATACAAGGGGTATACTCTTGCACTCTGCAGTAAGTATTATGTCATACTCGGGAACTTTCTTAAGTAATTCCTTTGCGGAGGCTTCGGTTATTTCCACATCACCAAAAAGAATGAATGCGGCAATGTAAAGGTCATCTGTTACCTTGCTTAAGTGAAGGTTTCTTTCAAGTCCTGCAATTTTCATTTTGTAATCCATAGTTTAAAACTCCTTTATAAGAACAAATATGAGGTGCTGCTGTCCGTAAGCAAAGTGTCGATTCCGTAGATGAAAAGAACCTCGTCAATTTTTGTACTCTGACTGATAGTTGCCAATGAATTTCTGTAATATCTCATATCCAGCATATAAATTTCTTTATAATTATGCGCAAGGAACGGAACAAAATTCTGACCGAAGGAATCCCTTATAACCAATAGTGTTCCACCCTTTGCGGCAGGGTTTTCTATCTTTACATACCCCTGATTACCGTTTAAGAAAACAGGATATTTATCTGCCATGGCAAGATTATCTTTAAAAAACATACTGTCGTAACTTTCAGAGCCATCACCCATGGTTACCGTTACCTTTTCGCCAAGGTCCCATGTTTCCAATGTGTCGGGCTTTGTAAGCCAGTAGCCGCTTCCGGAATAGGTGGTTCCGTAGAAGTTTTCGTACCGGGTTATGGTATATGTATCTTTGGGCGGACACTCCAAACCACGGAAATCGCAATAACCGGAATACAGCGCATAGCTTCCCTCGGATCTAAGATGGTGGTCAGTACGATAGTAAACCTGTTTGCCGTTGTTATAAGCATTCATAATGGGATCTCTGGCATCGTAAAACTTAACTGAGGGCGTTTTCTCAGCGGCATAGGCGATAAGTTCTCCATCTTGATACTTCCCATGATACTTTGGAAGCTTGTCCTCCATAACATATCCTGCAGAAGGTACTATAATGAGGGTTGCATCTACGCCGTTAAGAAAGGTGAAGCTTTCTATATTGCTTATATTTTTTTCAAAATGATTGGCACCGTCTTCCGTTACAAGCTCCTTGGGCTCGTTTATAAGGTAATCGTCATCGGTACTGTAAATATCGTTTATTGCATTCTTGCCCATTGCTTTGGAGTAATATGCATCTACACCCACGTAGAAATCTCTGCCCCAGAGATGGTCACTCATGTATTCCTCCAGCCCCTTGGTAAATTCACCGTTTTTTAAAGTTTCCCAGGAAAACTCGGGGAAGGCGGCAAGATATCTTTTTTCGTTTTCTGAATATACGCCTTTATCACACAGAGTCATAACCGCCACAAGGGAAAGAAACCCTATGAATACAACAGGCATTATCAATTTGCTGATTTTCTTCATATAATTCTACCTCAGAACTGGAAATAGATAAAGGGATTGTAGGTTTCCGTAACAAGGCTTGCAATACAAAGCACAAACCCTACCAGGCACAACATAGCTTCTGCGAAGCGAATGCCTTTAAATTTGAGTTTCGCAGTACCCATAAGAGCTGTGCAAAGAGGAGTACAGCTTACTGCACCTACTAAGAATGTGAACCACCAGGGTATAAGCCTTACAATGCTTCCGGATTGAGGTACAAACATAACCTGAAGATATCTGAAAGCCGAACTGAAGTCCGGACACACAAAGAATATCCAGCCTACAACCACAACAAATAAGGTGTATATATTTCCTATAAGTCGCGGAAGTTTCTTTAAAAGCTTGCCGTAGATAAACTTCTCGCAAAGGAGAATTATACCGTAATAAACACCCCAGGCAAGGAAATTCCATCCGGCTCCGTGCCATATACCTGTAAGTGCCCAAACAATAAGTATGTTAAGTGCATTTCTTAAAAGTGAAGTTCTGTTACCCCCAAGAGGTATATATACATAATCTCTGAACCAGGTGCTTAAGGATATATGCCATCTGCGCCAGAATTCCGTAACGGTTGATGAAATATACGGATAGCTGAAGTTAATACAGAATTCAAAACCAAGCATTTTTCCAAGGCCTATCGCCATATCGGAATAACCGCTAAAGTCAAAATATATCTGCAAGGCATAGGCAATTGCCCCTATCCATGCTCCCGGAGTACCGTAGGTTGAAAGGTCAGAGGATACGGTATCCCATACTATGCCGAACTGATTGGCAAGAAGTACCTTTTTTGCAAGCCCAACCACAAATACCTTGATTCCTGCAGAGAACATATCAAAGGATACTTTTCTGCCTCGCATTCTGGATGCTACATCGGTATAGCGTACAATGGGACCTGCAATAAGCTGAGGAAACAGAGAAATATATGCACCGAAATCTATAAAACTACGGGTACACTTGCAATCTCTGCGATATACATCTATCACATAGGACATTGCCTGGAAGGTATAGAAAGATATACCTATAGGCAACACAATATCCACATAAGGCAGATTGCCAAGGAAGGGAATGAGCCTTAAGGTATCTAAAATAAGCATGGTATACTTAAAGTACACAAGCATACCTATGTTGAACACAACACTTAAAATCAGTATCGCTTTGCGTGCACCTTCGGAAGGCTCACTATGAACAGGGTCAAGCATACGGGCAAAAATGTAGTTTGCCGCAATTGACAGTATCATAAGAATTACATATACCGGTTCCCCATAGGCGTAAAACACAAGATTGGCAAACAAAAGAAATCCGTTTCTGTAATTTGACGGCAGCCAATAATTGATAATTATTACCGTAGGTAAAAACAAAAACAAAAATACCAGACTCGAAAAAACCATCTCTTTTAATTCTCCGTAAGTTTAGTTTACCGGATGAAATAATCCATCCGGCAACAAGTTATTTTATATATTTGCTGTATACTGCCTTTGCTGTATCATACTCGGGAGTGAGGAACATGGCAAAGTATCTTCCGTTTTTAATAATCTTGCACTTCTGAGCAAGCTCGTAATTTTTGGCATCGTAATTTTTGGACTGAGTTGCAAAGGATTCCAGCTTAATGTTGAACGCTTCTTCAATTTTCTTTGCAGCTTCGTCACTTGACGCTTCAATCATAACAATCTCGTGGGGGAACGTACCCTCCATAAGAGAAAAGCCCGCACATTGCTTCATATCTGAAGCCTCTATGCCGTAAAGTACCCTCATAGAATTGGCGTTAAAGTCAAGAGCATCCTTGGCACTTATGGCAGTCTTAATCTCTTCCATAATTTTTTTTAGGTCTGTGCTTCCTTCGGGAACCTTGTCCGATTCGCCCGAGTCGGATTCCTGCGAAACTTTGCCGCCCTTATTCTGAACGTCAGCGGAAGAGTCGGTTACCTGTTGGCGGGTTACACTTTCTATCTGCTTTTTGCCTTCTTCATTGTCTGCTCCGCAACCCGTAAGTACGATTACAAGAGATAACGCCAAAAAAACAAGGCTTTTGATTCTTTTCATAAAACTAACTTTCCCTTCGTTATTATTGGGGAGTATGGGTACGTAAATAGTCTATCCATACTTTATCTGCAGTGTAGTTAAAATGGATACCCATTGTTTTCGGATCACTGCAATAATCCTTTCTGAGGTTACCCTTGCTGTCAGTTACCGCTTCTGCGATATTTAAATAATACCAACCGTTTTTCTTTGCCATTTTGCGAAGTTCATTGTTGTAGCTCGCAATTATGGCATTGGTGGTGTTTTTAAGCATATAGTCCTTTATCATGGGAGTGACCGACTGGATTATAATCTTGGCATCGGGAGTCTTTGCCAATATTTTGTCAATAAGTTTCTTCATGGCATTTATGCTTATATCGGGATTGTAAATGCCGTTGATACCAAGCATTATGTAAACCTTCTTGGCACCCATAAGAGCCACTCCGTCCTCCACGTACACCTTCCTGCCCTGATAAATTGGATGAACCGACTTATCGGTTATTTCCAGATGACAATTGGTGGGGCTGAGGCTTCCTGCGCAGAGGAATCTCGCATTGCCCAGAGCACCTGTGGAAGCACAGTATATCTCAAGAGAATTTGTAACGGAATCCCCTACAAATACCGCATCATCAAAGTAAGAAAGGTCCACAGCGGCACTTTCGTATATGACAGGGTCGTACTTCTCCTTGGCTATTCTTTCGTAATCAACATACTTTTCCAAATAGGCACCGGGTTCACAACTTACAATTTCTTCACCTTCTGCCGGTGGATTAAGGGCTGTTTTGTACAGATTGTACACAATGGCTGCAAGCTCACCTCGGGTGATGGCACCGGAAGGATACACATATCCGTTACCGTTTCCGCTTATAATGCCTGCAAGTTTCAAGGCAACCATATCGGAACGGGCAAAACCCGTAACCTTCATGGAATCCTCAAAGGGAGCATCATTGCCCTTTACGGGAGCTTTTATATCCGCAAAGGAAATAAAACGCATTGCCATACAGGCAACCTGTTCACGAGGACACTCGTCACCGGGCATAAAGGTACCGTCGGGGAAACCCGAGGCAATGCCGTTGTTGTATGACCATACTATGGGTTCATAACTTGACATTTCTTCATTAACATCCGTAAAAGGATTGACACTTTCAGAACTGTTTTGAGTTTTCAGAACACTACTCAGATTGTACAAATACAGCACTATATCGTAGCGAGAAGCTGACTTCTCGCCATTGAATTTGTCTGCTTTTGGGATAATTCCGGCAAGACACAGCTCATTTGCGGCTTCATAATACCAATTTTCCACGGAAACATCCTTAAAATTGGAGTAATTATCTGCCGAATGCTTGTCCTCATCGGAAAGAGTATATGTAACGGAAAACAAAAGTACCAAAGCTACAAAAAACGCCAGACACTTTTTAATTGTCCGATATTTCTTCATTATATACCACCGTTTTTCTAATTTTTTCGCGACTCTATAATTGTATCACAGTAAACAGAAAGTGTCAATGAAATATGATAAGAAGTTTTAAAGAATTTTTCACAAATTTTTAACTGTATTGCCAACCTTTTTTTAGAATAGTTTTTATTGGTATTCCCAATGCCAATATATACAAAAAACAAAGCAGAGGTCCGTAAAATTTCATTCGGATCTCTGCTTTTACAGTTACTACAGTCTGTAAAAATTATATTTTTCAAAAGTCCCGTGGTTTCCGCGGATATTTAACGGATCATCTGCCACCTTTATTTCCGCAGTGCCGTTTTGGGGCGAAATAAGGTTTTCCATAAGGACATAGCGCACACAGTCATATATATGATCCTCACCGGAAGAGTCAATATCCTCCACATTTGACGAGTCATAAACAAGGGCAGGTACGGTTCTTATAAAATTTGTGCAGTTCTCGAAAACGTACATCATGGGTATGTTATTTTCGTCAAAGCTCAGCCTGTAATGAAACTGCATTTTACCTGCAAGACGTTCATTGTCGCCAAAGTCGAAAAAAACTCCTTCCCGTGCAAACATATCGGCTATGCTTTCGCCTGTTTCCGCTTTGGAAATGGCAGGGTCGGCTATGCCCCGAATTTTTCTGCCCGAAAGATTGGGATGACTGCTTTCAAAACTTTTGATTTTACGAGCTATCTGTGATGGCGTGTAGCGTACACCCTCATTGGGAGTACCCGTACTTCCGTAGAGTTCTGCTATAACATAAGCTCTCCCATCGTGGTCTACTGCTATCCACTCCACCGCAAAAGGTCTTGAATAACCGAAGTCAAATCCCCTGAAAACCCTCCAGCTTTTCGGTATGAGGAAGGGCTTGATTACATGGGTACCTATCCTGTCATCATAATGGGCAGGATCGTTTTTCCATTCGGTAAAAACCTGACCTGCAAAGCTGTCCCAATCTCCAAACAAAAGAGCCTTCTTTTCCTTTTCGGGCAGAAGAGAAAGATTGGCAAGATAATTGGGATCGTTTTTCAAAAGTTCGTCATTGTCAAAAACCGTGGAAGGAACAAAAATACGGCTTCGCTCCATCTCCAGCACTTTGCCGTCA
>CAYXPV010000084.1:0-6861 GCA_964467285.1 uncultured Oscillospiraceae bacterium | reverse complement strand
GAGAAATCAGTTATGATATGTAGATATTGTAATGCACGGTTGGAGGAAGGTTCTACCATTTGCGCAAATTGCGGTGCGGTTTGCGGCGGTGGTGGAACAACTTATGAGTTTCAAAGTTATGGTCGGCAGAATGCAGAAAATTCCGGTGCTGTCGCCTATGGCGATACACAGGCTCCGGAGTATCTGTATTCACAACAATACCAACAACCTCAGCAGCCTATGCAAACAAATTATTCATATAGTGCTTTTGCAGGAAATAATTCTGCCATACCTTCGATTTCTGCAACACCGGCTCAACCTATAGTAGAATTTTCCGTTACGGGAGCAGATAAGCCACCCAAGAAAAAAGGTAAAACGCTTATAATAATCGGGGCTGTCGTTGCAGGGATTCTTGCAATACTTGCACTTGTGTATTTTATATTCGGCGATATGATTTTCTTTGCCGCGGCACCCGAAAAGTATGTTGCAAATCTTTTTGGCAATACTTTAGACCAAGTTCGTGACGAAACCGATGATATAGGCAACAATGTGTTTGGCATGGATGTCGGTACAGATGAAGAGTTTCAACTTGATGTTGAAATGACTTATGAAGATGCCTATAGCGCATTTGATATGAATGCGCAGTTAGCAAATCAGCCGGACGAAGAGAAAATGATGCTCAAGGCAGATTTTGACAATGATAATGTTGCTTTTGAAACAGAGGGATATATTGACAATCAAAATATTGCATTAATGCTTCCCGGTTCCGATGGAGAGTATCTTTCCGTTCCGTCTAAGGACTTTGGTAAAAAATATTCCGATTCCAATGGTTATCTGGCTAAGAAACTGAAGAATAATGACCCTCAGACTCATGGAGTCTTGCAGGGTATGGATCTCTCTTATGACACATTGACACAATGGCTTTCCCTCGATGGTGACATCAATGAAACCATGTCCGATTATTTATCAGATAACATCGTAAAAATGCTTGAAAAAGCAAAAATCAGCGACAGAAAAAGCGTTGAGTATAAGTTTAAGAACGAAACGGTAAGTGCCAAGGAAATCAAGGTAACTCTTAAAACTCATGATTTTTATGATATGTTTATTTCTTCATATAATGATATGAAGAAAGATGAGGAACTTACTGAGAAATTCGGTAAAAAGTTCTTCGAGGAGAATGCAAAGAAGTATGAAGAAGAAAAGGAAAACAGTGAGAATAATACTGTTGAAGTGGTAATAACAGAATATGACGGCAGAATCGCTGCTATTTCAATTTACGCAGATACCACCAAAGAATCTGACGAGTATTATGTTAAAAACAACAGAAAAGTTAAAACAACTATCGCTTGTACAGATCCCGATTACATATTAAACGGAGTTCGCATTACAGAAGAAACAGAGTACGATTATTTGACCACCGCCCAATACGGCGATGCCGGTTATGCCGGTACCAGCAAAGATGAAAAGTATCTTGAGGCTGATTGGTGTAATGAAGATGAGATTATAAATTTCAGCTTTACAAGTAATTATGCGGCAGAACACAAGGATAAAGCCGGTGATGATTGTGTGGATAAATACTCCAACAATTTCAAAATCGTTCTCGACTACACAAAAAATAAATGGGAATGTAATGTAGATAATAACTATTACTTCAAATTCTACGACGGTGAGGAAGATGAAAGTTCTTCGCAGGAATCCTATAGCGGAAAATGCTCCAAGGACAAGGGTTTCACATTTGAAATAGACGAAGAATGGGAAGATGTACACTACAGCTATAGTATGGAATATGAAGAATGGGCAGAGCAGGAATACCAACTTTGGTTGCAGGATATATATGAAAAGTACCGTACCGATTATATGAGCTACGTATATAGGGAAGTAGATACTTTCGATGAGGACTTCGATAGTTTCAATGCTTGGTATCGAGTCCACGGAAAATCATGGGATGTTCCCGATTTCTCTTTTGAAGAATGGTTGTATAATGTAAGTGACAGCGAATACACCTCACCATATACTGTGTATGAACAAAAAACCGCTGTAGAAGAAAAGGTAGATGCTTACATTAAACTTAAACTTAAGCTTGACGAAAACGTTAATTTGTCTGTTAAGAATGCGGATTGCAACAATATTCTCGATTGGGATGAAGCTGATTATGAAGATTTTGCAGAAAGATTCCGCAAAGAGGCTGAAAAATAAAGTTTTAAGTTGACATTCACAGCGTTTGGTGTTATAATAATCCACGATACAGAGATTTGGAGACGTATCAGAACAAAGTAAACCTTTGTTTTGGTGCGTCTTTTTTTATTTGAAAGAAGGTAATCGGTAATGTATGATGCAGTAATAATAGGTGCAGGAGTTATAGGTGCAATGTGTGCCCGAACTCTTACACGCCACGGACTTAAGGTATGTATTCTTGAAAAGGAAAACGATGTTGCAATGGGTGCCACCAAGGCAAATTCAGCCATTGTACACGCCGGCTTTGATGCAAAAGAAGGTTCACTTAAGGCAATGCTTAACGTTAAGGGTTCCAAGATGATGGCAAAAGTTTGCTCTGACCTGGGTGTTAAGTATCGCAACAACGGCTCATTGGTTATAGCCTTTAATGAGGAAGAAAAGGCTGTGTTGAATGAGCTTTTTGAACGTGGTAATGAAAATGGAGTAGAAGGTCTAAAAATTGTGGAAGGTAATGAACTTCACGACTTGGAGCCCAATCTTTCTAATAATGTAAAGTACGCTCTTTATGCACCTACAGGCGCCATTGTTTGTCCCTACGACCTTACCGTTGCTGCTGTGGGTAATGCCATGGATAACGGGGCAACACTTAAGACAAATTTTGAAGTTACTTCAATCAAAGAAACTAATATGGGATACGAAATCTCCGACGGTGACGAAATTGTATCTGCAAAAATTATAATTAATGCCGCAGGCATATACTCCGACAAAGTGGCAAGCTTAATAGGTGACAATTCTTTTACCGTTCATCCCAGAAGGGGAGAGTATATTCTTTTGGACAAGGAAAAGAAACTGCTTGTAAACCATACGGTTTTCCGTACACCCTCCAAAATGGGTAAGGGTATTCTCGTAACTCCCACGGTGGACGGTAATACTCTCCTGGGGCCTACCTCTGTGGATATGGAAGATAAGTCCGACACCGATACAACCTCGGAAGGATTTGATAAAATAATATCTCAGGCTCGTGAGAATGTTACAACCGTACCCTTAAACAAATCCATAACATCATTCTGTGGTTTGAGAGCTGTAGGCTCCAGCGGAGATTTTATAATTACCACTCTCAAAAAGGGATTTGTAAATCTTGCAGGTATTGAATCCCCTGGGCTTTCCGCATCGCCTGCCATAGCGGAATATGTAGCGGAAATTCTTATGGGCTTGGGATATGACCTTAAAGAAAGAGAAGATTTCAATCCCACAAGAGAAAATATGCACGCTTTCCGTGAAATGGATATAAAAGATAAAAATGAAGTTATAAAGAAGGATAAATCCTTTGGCAGAATAATCTGCAGATGTGAGGGTGTAACCGAAGGCGAAATATTAAAAGCTATCCGCACCAATCCCAAGCCTACGGACTTAGACGGTGTAAAACGCCGTACAAGAGCTCAGATGGGCCGCTGTCAGGGAGGCTTCTGTATGCCGTATATTACAAAGCTTCTTGCAAAAGAGCTTGGAGTACCTATGGAGGAGATTACCAAGTCCGGAACAGGCTCCGGGGTAATAGTCGGCAGAACAAAGGAGGAAGTAAAATGACAGATTTAGTAATAATCGGCGGAGGACCTGCAGGTATGAGTGCCGCAGTTGCCGCATATGATAAAGGCATCCGCGATATAGTAATCTTGGAACGAGATGAAGAACTTGGTGGAATACTTAATCAGTGCATCCACAACGGTTTCGGGCTCCATCGCTTCAAGGAAGAACTTACCGGACCCGAATATGCCTCGCGCTATGCAGATATGGTTAAGGAAAGGGGCATAGAGTATAAAACAGGCACCATGGTTTTAAATGTATCATCCGATAAAGTGATAACTGCTACCAACAGGGAAGAGGGTATTTTTCAGATACAAGCAAAGGCAATAATACTTGCCATGGGTTGTCGTGAAAGACCAAAGGGTGCATTAAACATTCCCGGAAGCAGACCTGCAGGTGTATACAGTGCAGGTACTGCTCAGAAGCTTGTAAACATTATGGGGTATATGCCCGGCAAAAATGTGGTTATCCTAGGCTCCGGCGATATAGGTCTTATTATGGCACGGCGTATGACCTTAGAGGGTGCAAAGGTTCACGCAGTTTGTGAACTTATGCCTTATTCCGGAGGACTGGCAAGAAACATTGAACAGTGCTTAAATGATTTTGATATTCCCCTAATGCTCAGCCACACTGTAGTTGAACTTCACGGCAAAAAACGCCTTGAAGGTGTGACCATTGCCAAAGTAGATGCGAGCAGAAAGCCCATAAAAGGAACAGAGGAATATATCCCCTGTGATACTCTTCTTCTTTCTGTGGGACTCATTCCCGAAAATGAGCTTACAAAAGATGCAGGTATAGAATTAAATCCCGTAACATCGGGAGCAAATACCGACCAGGACAGACAAACTGAAATCGAGGGTATATTTGCCTGCGGTAATGTTCTTCACGTACATGACCTTGTGGATTTCGTTTCCGAGGAAGCGGCATTGGCAGGTGAAGGTGCTGCAGACTATATTCTTGGTAATTCCACAGGCGACAGATGCTCGATTGATGTGGAAACCGACGGTAAAATTCGTTACTCTGTACCCGATAAAATTACCGTTAAAAAGGATGTACGCCTTTATTTCAGAGTAGATAATGTATATCGCAACGGTGTAATAAAGGTATATGCCGACGACAAGGAAGTATTTTCAAAGAAAAAGCAGAAGCTTGCTCCCGGTGAAATGGAAAGTATTACTCTTAAGAGGGAGCTTTTTGAGAGCACAGAGAAGCTTATGCTGAATTTGGAGGTGCAGTAAATATGATAAAGAATTTAACTTGTATAGTATGTCCTATGGGTTGCCCTCTTGAGGTTGTTTTGGAGGACGGCAAGGTAGTGTCTGTACGCGGAAACACCTGCAAAAGAGGTGAGAATTACGCCGAAAGCGAATGTACAAATCCTGTCAGGACAGTTACCACTACGGTGAAAACTGCCGAAGGTGTTTGTGTTCCCGTAAAGACAAATAAGCCAATTCCGAAGGGCGAAATGATGAACCTTATGAATATGCTTGCAAATACAAAGATTTTCTTGCCAATCACCCTGGGTGATGTTATAATAAGTGATGTGTACGGTGCCGATGTTGTGGCAACAAAAACTGTACTTAAATGAATTATATTATAGTCACAACAGTTCTTTGATTTTGTCATTCTGAGCGAAGCCGAAGGCGAAGTCGAAGAATCTCCATGCCAAATTATTAGGGAGGCTTTACTATGCAAAAATCAATAATTGCAGCTGTACGAAACGACAAAGAACTTGATATGGCACTTGATGCAAATGTATGGGTTATCTTTGACTTGTGTCCCAATCTTATGACACTTGCATCAAAGGCAGAAAAGGTGCATAGTGTCGGTAAAAAAATCTATATTCATATGGACTTGGCAGAGGGCATAGGTAAGGACAGATGCGGTATTGATTTTGTAAGGCGTTGTAAGGTGGACGGTATCATCAGCACCCGTTCCAATATAATAAAACTCGGAAGAGAAGCAGGACTTACAACCGTACAACGATTTTTTATAGTGGATTCCAAGTCTGTTGACACTACTGTGGAAACTGTCAAAACTTCACGTCCGGATATGATAGAAATTATGCCCGGTATAGTAACCAAGGTAGTGGCAAGCCTTAAGGCAACATTGGATATGCCCGTAATCTGTGGTGGACTTATAGATGATGTCAAGGAAATAGACACTGTGCTTTCCGCAGGTGCCACCGCCATATCAACCGGAAAAACAGAACTTTGGAACAGGTGATTAAATGAGCAATTTAAAAGATAAAAAACTTTTTCTTTTGGATATGGACGGAACCATATATCTTGATAACGACCTTTTTGACGGAACCCTTGATTTCCTAGAATATGTCAGAAAAATCGGCGGAAGATATATGTTCCTCACCAACAATTCTTCAAAAAGCGTAGATAAATACATAGAAAAGCTTGCATCTTTGGGAATCGGTGCAGAGGCAGAGGACTTCTTTACCTCCACAAATGCAACTGTTCTTGACCTTAAGAAGCAGAATTACAGAAAGATATATGCATTTGGCACAATGTCCTTTAAACAGCAACTCAAAGACGGCGGACTTCCTATTACAGATAAGCTTGAAGATGATATTGATTGCCTTTGTATGGGATTTGATACAGAACTTACCTTTCAAAAATTAGAGGATGCCTGCATTCTATTAAACAGGGGCGTGGACTATATTGCCACAAATCCCGATTGGGTTTGTCCCACATGGTACGGCTCTGTGCCGGACTGTGGCTCTGTAAGTCAGATGCTTTGTAATGCCACAGGACGTATGCCCCGTTTTATAGGTAAGCCCGAACCTGCAATGGCACTTCTTGCTATAGAAAAGGCAGGGTACAAAAAAGAAGATGCAGTTCTCGTAGGTGACAGACTCTATACCGATATTGCTTGCGGCGTAAACGCAGGAATCAGTACCATATTTGTATTAAGCGGCGAGGGTACTATGGAAGACCTTGAAAAAAACGAAGCAAAACCGGAATTTATATATGAAAATATAAGAACGGTATTAAATGATTTGGTAAAATAAAAATTATATAGTAATGAGGTGTAAAAAGAGTTTTTACACCTCATTACAGACTGTCGAAAAAGTCCAGAAAAGTCTGGGCTTTTTCTTTGTTTTATGGTATA
>CAYXPV010000083.1:306-6873 GCA_964467285.1 uncultured Oscillospiraceae bacterium | reverse complement strand
ATACTGCATAGTATCATAAATAGCCATACCTGCGGTAATGGAACCGCCGGGACTGTTGATGTAAAGGTTAATATCCTTGTCGGGGTCCTCCGCTTCAAGGAAAAGCATCTGTGCAACAACAAGACTTGCTGTTACGTCATTAACCTCATCACTTAAAAATATAATTCTGTCCTTTAAAAGTCTTGAATAAATATCGTAAGATCTCTCGCCTCTGTTGGTCTGTTCAACAACCATTGGTACCAAACTCATATTATTCGTTTTCCTCCTTCTTCTTTGCAGCTGCTCTCTTAACCTTAGCTGCACCAACAACAAGTGTTACCGCCTTCTTAAGCTTTAATTCTTCCTTAAGGTTTTCTCTTTCGCCGTCCTTAACGAATTCCTTAAGCTTATCTACTTCCATGCCGTACATTTCAGCCATGTTCTTAAGTTCTGCTTCTACATCTTCGTCTGTAACTTCGATGTTTTCTCTCTTAGCGATTTCGCTTATAACGAGGTTGGACTTAACTCTTTCAGCAGCCTGGTCCTTGAACTGTTCCTTGAAGGAATCGGGAGTCATGCCTGTAAACTGCATATACTGCTCAAGGCTTAAGCCCTGGGAAGAAAGTCTGTAGCCAAATTCTCTCATCATATCTTCGCAAGCGGAATCTATCATGCAATCGGGAATTTCAACCTTAGCATTATCTACAACAACCTTAAGTACATTGCCTTCAAACTCGGCTGCTGTCTTATCTGCATTTGCCTTATCAAGCTTTGACTTGATGTCAGCCTTGTATTCTTCGAGTGTATCATATTCACTTACATCTTTTGCAAATTCATCATCAAGCTCGGGAAGTTCCTTAACCTGAATGCTCTTAACAGTTACTTTAAATACTGCAGGCTTACCCTTTAATTCTTCAGCGTGGTACTCTTCGGGGAAAGTAACGTTGATTTCCTTTTCAACGCCAATCTTTGCGCCTACGAGAGCTTCTTCAAAGCCGGGAATAAACTGACCGCCGCCGATTTCGAGGTTGTGGTCTGTACCCTTACCGCCCTGGAATGCAACGCCGTCTACGAAACCTTCGTAGTCGATAACTGTAAAGTCACCCTTCTTAACAGCTCTGTCCTCTACGTTAACCATTCTTGCATTCTTTTCTCTTGCAGCCTTAAGCTCTGCATCTACGTCTGCAACCTTGGTCTTGTAGTTCTTCTTTTCTGCAGATACGCCCTTGTATTCGCCGAGTTCTACCTCAGGTCTTACGGTAACTGTAGCTGTGAGAACGAGTTCCTTGTCTTCTTCAAGTGTTTCGATATCTATTTCAGGTCTGTCTACAGGGTCAATGCCTGATTCCTTAACGGCATATTCATATGCTTCGGGACATACAAAGTTAACTGCATCTTCCCAGAAAACACCCTTGCCGTAGTACTTTTCGATAATTGCTCTGGGAGCCTTACCCTTTCTGAAACCGGGAATAGCTATCTGCTTAACGTTCTTCTTGTAAGACTTTTCAAGCGCTGCTGCAAAAGCTTCCTTGTCAACTTCGATAGTAAGTTTGACTGTGTTCTTTTCGATTGTTTCGTTCTTTAATAATTTCATTTGTTAGGATCCCCCTATATAAATAAATTTCATTTTAAAATTTCGGTGCCGCCTCGGCATCGAATATATATTATACCAAAATTTACAATAAAAAGCTATAGCAAATTTAAAAATTTTTTGTAAATTTTGATTTATTTTAAAGTTTTACGGGCGAAAAGTCAATGTAATCCCCCGACACAAGGCAGTATTCAATACCGTCAACATTTCCTTCCACGGCAGATGCAGTACCCAAAGAGTGAAGATGACCGTAGACACAATGGGTAACTTTGTAAGCCCTCATAAGGGATACAAAGCCTTCGTCTGCCTTGCCGTCTTTGGTAAAGGGCGGATAATGGAGAACGCATATAACCTTTGACGGTTCAAAGCCCCGAGCCTCACAAAGAGCCTTGCCCTCCTTTAAGGAAAGCTCCAGCCTTAATACCTCACGAAGGTAAATCTTCTCGTCATCGGGTCCAAAACCTCCGTCACCGGGAAGTGTCCAACCGCGGGTACCGCATATAAGTGCATTCTCGGCAATGAGAGCTCCGTTCTGCATAAAGGTAAGAGTATCAAACCCACATTCTTCTGCAAAGGCTTTCATCTTGGTCATACTCTCCCACCAGTAATCGTGATTGCCTTTAAAGAGGAGTTTTCTGCCGGGAAGAGAATTTAAAAATTCAAAATCCTTACGGCAATCCTTAAGATGCATTGCCCAGGATATGTCGCCGCCAACAATAACCGTGTCCTGTTCTCCCACGGTCTTATTCCAGTTGGTGAGGATGCGCTCTATGTAATTGTTCCACTTATTGCCGAAAACCTCCATGGATTTGTCGGTATCCAGCGAGAGATGCAAATCGGACATTGTAAATATTGCCATTAATTCACCTCATTATACAATCAATTAAATATTATATAACATTTAATTTTTAAAATCAAGTTGTTATTTAAATAAAAGTGTGATATCATATGAAAATAGGTAATTTTTCATTAAAAATTCATTTTTTGGATAGATTTAGTATTATTTTTGCACATAGGATTATTGGCGTATGGGAAACAGGTTATCTCGTGTAAGCTTTATAACGATGTATATCGCCTTGTTTTTAGCTTCGGTTATAAGTATACTCTCTTTTGAAATAAGCATAGAACAGGACAGAAAAGGTTTTAAAAAGCCTTTCGGAGTTTCCCTTGACCTTGTGGTGGAATCCGTACCCGATGTCTCCGAGGAGGGCATCGCATTTGTCGCATCGGTTTGGGAAGGTGCAATATGCGAAAATATGCTCTACGTTTATATACGTGAGGCTCAAAGCATTACTCTTTATCCGGGTGACAGAATAACCGTAACGGGTGAACTTAACGTTCCTGACAAAGCCCTTAACCATTACGGATTTGACTTTGCAAAAACAGTAAAATCCATGGGCGCTTCTCTGGTGATATACAGCGATATAAGTAAGATTTCCAATCACCATCCCACTTCCCTTGCAGGGTTTTATTCTCTTCGAAACAAAGTAAGCCGCAACATGTACCGCAATATGAGTAACGAAGAAGCCGCCCTTTGCGATGCCATAGTTACAGGGAACCGAAGTAACATAGACTCTCATATGACCGATGTTTACAAAAGCTCCGGCATCTACCACATAATTGCAGTTTCGGGTCTTCACCTTGGTATGCTTCTTATATTCCTTGCGGTGGTGTACAGCTCACCTCACACAAAATTCCGCAAAAGAAGTGTTTTAAAGTTTATTTTTACCTTTACGGCGTCTATATTTCTTCTGTTCTTCACAGGCTTCGGGGTGTCGGTTTGGCGTTGCGCGCTTATGGCTATGATGCTTTCCTCAGCAATGCTTATAACCCGTGAATACTCCCCTTTTGTTTCCCTGTATATCATAGCAAATATTCTTATTGTCACAAAGCCTTCCCTGTATTTAAGCCCTGCCATGCAGCTATCCTTTTCGGCAACGCTGGGCATACTTTGCGGAAGTGCATTTCTGGTTAAGGTTAAAAGCTACCGTTGGAAATTCAAAGAAATACTAAGCACCTTCATACTTTGTCAGTTTGCCTTTGTGTTTACTCTGCCCGTAATGTCGTACACCTTTGGCGGTGTATCCGTGGCAGGTATATTCTGTAATGTTATTGTGATAAGTATGGCACCTTTTCTTCTGGGCTTTGCCTATGTATATTCCGTAATAAGCCTTTTTGCTCCGGACTTTATATGCACTATCTTAAGTGATATACTCTCCGTGGTAGCGCTTAGCGTTAACACAGTTGCAGAATTGTTTGCCGAAACACCTCTTTCCTATGTTGAAATAACCTTTGAAACCTGTCTTATAGCCATAGCCGAGCTTATAGCCTTGTTTCTTATTTTCCGCATAAGAAAAAGCCGTCTTGTTGCACCTGCAATTTTACTCTTTATCCTTGCAAATGTGATTCCTTTGACGTATAATGTAAACGTAGACAAGGTTAGCATAACCTTTATAAATGCAGGTCAGGGCGATTCCACCCTTATAAAGGATTCCCATGGCGGAACATTTATGATTGACTGCGGCTCCAACTCTCATTTATCAATCGGAAGCAGCGAAGTTGTGCCTTATCTTAAAGGGACGGGCACAGACAGTATAGACATTCTTTTCATTACCCATTATCACAGCGACCACACAAACGGTGTACAGGCTCTTATGGAAGAAAATATGGTAAAGAAGATACTGCTTCCCCGAAGAAACCTTTGTCCCGACGAAACAGAGATATGCCTTGAGCTTCATGCACTTGCAAACCGTTATAAGGTTAAAGTGGAATATGTATCTCAAGGGGATATCATAGAGTTTAGCGAAAGAAACATCTTCCGCATACTAAACCCCACCGACACTAAGTATTCCGATGCAAATGACGGTTCTATGGTTATAGAATACCGTCACGGGGACAGGAAAGTTCTGTTTTGCGGTGACATAGAAGAAAACGGTCAGCGCATGGTTGCAGATAATATAACCGATTGCGATATTATAAAGATAGCCCACCACGGCGGCTACTGCAGTACCGGATTTATGGTTGCAGCCCGGGCAAAGGCAGAGTATGCGGTTGTATCCTGTGGTAAGGACAACAGCTTCAAACATCCGAGTCCTGCAACGGTTACAGCCTACTCAAATTCGGAAATTTTCTCTACAGAGGACGGACCGGTGGTATTTGAAATGGAAAAGAACAAAATTAATGTGAGGTGACACACCTATGGAAACTCAGCTTAAAAATGATTTGAAAAACAAAACATTTAAAAATGTATATATATTTACCGGGGACGAAAAGTACCTTGCAGACAACTATTCCTCGGAGATTACAAAGGCTCTTATTGATGAGGATATGAAGGAATTTAACTTTCTTAAGCTCTCTACCCTTCCCTCACCTGAGGACGTAGATGCTTTTGCAAGTTCCTATCCCTTTATGAGTGAACACAAGGTTATGCTCCTTAAAGATACAGGAATATTCAAGTCTGCCGGCGAGGATATAAAGGAATATTTTGCAGAGCTTCTCTCATTGGTTCCCGACTACCTGACAATAATATTTAACGAAGCAAACATAGATAAACGCAGCATTGTCTACAAGGCTGCCGTAAAAAACACCTCACCCGTGGAATTTGCATTTAAAAAGCCAAACGAACTGGGCACATGGATTTCCAAACTTTTTAAGAAGGCAGAGAAAAACATATCTTCACAAGATGCTGTATATATGTGCGAAATTGCAGGTCCTTCCATGATGCAGCTTAAATCCGAAGCCGAAAAGATAATAACCTTCCTCGGTGATAAAGAAACCGTTGACAGGACACTCATAGACACCTTGGTAACCCGTACCGTGGAAAATCGGGTTTTTGATATGCTGGATAATCTGGTTGCCGGAAAGAAACTTCAGGCAGTACAGCAGTTTAACGACCTTAAGGCTCTGGGTGAAGAACCGGTAAAAATAATAAGCATAATATTTAACCGTTTTGCCACCTTCCATTCCATACTGATACTTAAGGGAAAATCCCCTGCAGAAATCGCCGCAATGTCCGGTATGAAGGACTGGGTGGTACGAAACAGCATTGCCCCTGCAAATAAGCTGGGCGTAAGGAAAATTGCCGCGGTGATGTCGAAGTGCCGTGATATGGACTTTGCCATTAAGAACGGCGTGGTAGAAAAATGGCTGGCGCTTGAAATGATTCTTGCAGAGATTTTTTGAAAAGTATTAATAAAAATGTCATTCTGAACGTAGTGAAGAATCTTCTTTATAACGGAGATTCTTCATTTCGCCTAAGGCTTCATTCAGAATGACATTTTTCTTAACTTAATGATATTAATTAGTTGATTTTCTCTTTAACCCATAAAAGTAGGAAACAAATATACCTGCGACAACTCCCACCACAAGCACTATTATTGCATACACCCAGCGTTTGTCGTCATCATCTTCATTGGTTGTCTCGGTAGGAACAACTCTGTTGTCGGGGCTTGCTTCTTCCACGATGTCGTCCGCAACGATGTTACCTTCGGCATCTACAACACGTATGCATTGCTGCATACTTTGAGGGTACACGGCGTATATATTGCCCTGACCGTCAAATTCAAACTGATTTACCTTGATATCGGAACGGATAAAGCAGGTTATTTTGGCAAGGGTTTTAATGCAATCTTCATTCGTTTCATCTGCGTGATTTATAATCTTACAGCTGGCGTATTCGTTGGAATCCACCTTGAAAGCTCCGTTTTTCATAACATAAACGTCGCCGTCATTGTCCAGAGATATTACTGCATTATCCGAAACAATAGGGTTTGAAAACTCAACGGGAATATGCTTGGTACAGTATGAATACACAAACTTTTCCACCTTGATGTCTTTACCTACAAGCTCAGATGCCTTCCGTCCGAGAACATGGTCTACGGTAACGGTAATATAATCCTCTTCAATATTTTTGACGGAACCCAGGACGATATAATCCTGTTCGCCTTCCAAAATATCATCTTTTGTATCTGCACTTACACCCATAACGGTAACGCAAA
>CAYXPV010000083.1:0-296 GCA_964467285.1 uncultured Oscillospiraceae bacterium | reverse complement strand
AGCACTAAAAGCACAGTAAAAAGAAAAACAAATCTTTTCTGCATGGTAATACCTCCCGATAAAAGATTACAATGGGGATTAGAAAAACTTCGCAAGATATTCAAAAAGGGGTTCACGCAGACGTGCACCCCTTTTGTGTTATAGAGAAATATTATTCTTCGTCAGCTTTGGGAGCTTCTTCCACAGTTTCTTCAGCTGCAGGTGCTTCTTCAGCTACGGGAGCTTCTTCGGCTACGGGAGCTTCTTCCTGTGCTTCCTCTGCAGGTTCTTCCTTAGCAAGAAGTGCTCTTATGGAA
>CAYXPV010000082.1:0-6906 GCA_964467285.1 uncultured Oscillospiraceae bacterium | reverse complement strand
GGGAACAGAAAGTATTTCATCAAGAGATGCCTTAAATCTTGCTCTGGGAGCAAGTCTGTCAGCAGGAATATCCTTGTAGCCGTCGGGAATCCATATATTCATTACACAGGGAATACCTGTTTCGTTTGCAAAGTATTCGGAAAGTTTAACACAGCATTTACCGTGTTCAATCCAGTACTTACGTGTAGCTTCGTCGGGAGAAGAAAGTGTAAGACCATCTTTAACCATGGGATGAGAGAAGAAAGTGGGGTTAAAGTCAATGCCCATTCCTCTTTTCTTTGCAAAGTCAACCCAGAGCTTAAAGTGTTCTTCATTAAGGTTTGCTCTGTCTATATTTTCACCTATAGCATAGCAAGCGTGGATATTGAGCTTCTTTTTACCGGGCATAAGTGAGCAAGCCTTGTCAAAGTCCTGCATAAGCTGCTCGGGAGTTGTAGCCTTGCCGGGATAGTTACCTGTAGTCTGAATACCGCCGGAGAGAGCTTCGCCGGAGTCAAAACCCACAACGTCATCGCCCTGCCAGCAATGAATAGACACAGTAACATCTTTTAAAGTATTGAGTGCTTTTTCGGTGTCAACACCGAGAGATGCATAAATTTCTTTTGCTTCCTGATATCTTGACATTATAACATCATTCCTTTTTTAGTTTTCTAAATTATATATTAACATATTAATTAAATATGTCAAGTTTATTTTCTATTCCTTATGATTTTTACCGGTAGCATAATCTATAACAACCCCCGGCTGAACATTGTAGCAATAAACATTAAAGCAAATGCCATCGCCTTCATCTTCAATGCTGTAAGCTTCCATAAGCACACCGGAAGCTAAAAGGTTATCCCCTTCAAAAAGCGGAGTCACGCGGTAAACAACATGGTTGTCGGTTTCCTTTATATAATCGGCAACCATATTTTCGAAGGGCAACATACCTTCGGCATTCATATACCTTGTGCCTGTTATGAGATTTTGCTTGTTGGCATCCTCGCCGGAAAGCTGATGACCTATAAGATGACATCTGTTGTAAAGACTCTTGCCGTCAACAAAGTTATACTTTTTCTGCTCCCAGCCTGTAGGGTATATATGACTTATACTTTTCCGTTCCTTGATTGGCATGGTATCTTTGCCAATACAGGCAAAAGCATAGGTACAACGGCCATATTTATCCAATTCACCATATTCCTCAAAGCTTTCTTTGCCAAGCTTATCCGTATCAAAAAACGGCTCGTTGTTATTTACAGTAACAAATGATTCGGAAGAATATTCCGGCACAGCTTTCAATACATCGGATATTGTTTCGGCAGTTATACTGTTGTTTATCGGAACTATTTCCCGTTTTTCCATCAAATAGGGATATACAAAGTAAAGCACTATGGTTATAGCAAGTGCAATCACTCCGTATATGGCTTTGCGTTTATCGTTTTTGCTCATAACACATCACCTCACACCATGGAGAAAAAGTCCATCTGACTGCTTTCGGGAAGTCCGTCTAAAATTCCTGCCTTTTTCATAACCTCTATTACGGTTTTGTTTGCCTTGGAACGCTGCTGCAAATCCTCAATGGAGTCAAACTTTTCTCCGCCACGAGCTTCAGCAATAGCCTTTGCCGCATTGGTACCAACCCCTGCAAGAGCGTTAAGTGGCGGAAGAATACCTGTTTCCGTAGGCATAAACTTGGTAGCATCGGATTTGTACAGGTCTATTTTATCAAAGCTGATTCCCCGGGCATACATTTCTATAACAACTTCCAGAATCGTCATAACATTGCCGTCCTTAGCGCTGGCTTCCTTTGCCGCTTCCTTGGCTTCTAAAGTTTTAAGGCTGTCCCTTGCCACAAGCTCACCCCTTGCCATAAGGTCAGCATCAAATTCATCGGCACGCACGGTGAAGTACGCACAATAAAATTCCTTTGGATAATGTACCTTGAAATATGCAATTCGGTATGCGCTGGTTACATAAGCAACCGCGTGAGCCTTAGGGAACATATATTTGATTTTTTTACAGGACTTGATATACCAGTCGGGCACATCATGAGCCTTCATTATTTCTTCAAACTCTTCAGTTAAGCCTTTACCCTTACGGACGCTTTCCATTATCTTAAAGGCTTTGGCGTTTTCTACACCGTGGTGAATAAGGTAAACCATGATATCGTCACGGGTACAAATGGCATCTTTAAGGGTACATATACCCTGGCGGACAAGATCCTGAGCGTTATTGAGCCACACGTCGGTACCGTGGGAAAGTCCCGAAATACGCACCAGTTCGGAAAAAGTGGTGGGCTTGGTATCCACAAGCATCTGACGGACAAACTTAGTACCGAATTCAGGTACCGCAAAGGTACCTACAGGACTGTTGATGGCCTCGGGAGTTACTCCCAAAGCTTCGGTACCTGTAAACAGGCTCATGGTCATAGGATCACCCATGGGAACGGTTACAGGGTCAATGCCCGTAAGGTCACGGAGCATTCTTATAACCGTGGGATCATCGTGTCCCAGAATATCCAGCTTGAGCAGGTTGGAGTCGATGGAGTGATAATCGAAGTGAAGTGTAATGATATCACTCTCGGTATCGTCTGCAGGATGCTGAATAGGTGAAAACTCGTGAACATCACGGGACTTGGGTACTACTATAATACCGCCCGGATGCTGACCTGTGGTTCGCTTTACACCTGTACATCCCTTAACAAGTCTTTCTATTTCGGCATTAGACACATACTGTCCCTTGCCTTCGTAATATTTCTTAACAAAACCGTAGGCAGTTTTCTCTGCAACAGTACCTATGGTTCCGGCTCTGAACACGTGAGTACTTCCGAAAAGTTCTTCAATGTACTTATGAGCTCGTCCCTGATAGTCGCCGGAGAAGTTAAGGTCAATATCGGGCTCTTTATCTCCCGAGAAACCAAGGAAGGTTTCAAAGGGAATATCGTGACCGTCTTTATCCATTACAGTTCCGCAATCGGGACAGACTTTGTCGTCCATATCGCATCCGCTACCTACAGAACCGTCATTTATAAACTCGTGGTGCTTACAGTTGGGACAAATGTAGTGAGGACAAAGGGAGTTAACTTCGGTAATATCACTCATATATGCCACAAGTGATGAACCAACGGAGCCTCGGGAACCTACCACATATCCGTCGGAGTTGGACTTACGTACAAGCTTCTGGGCTATAACGTAAAGCACGGAGTAACCGTTGGATATAATGGAGTTGAGTTCTACATCTATTCTGTCTTTAACTATGGCGGGCAAATCCTCACCGTAGAGTCTTTGCGCCTTTTCGTATGTACTGGAACGAAGGATTTCGTCGGAATTGGGAATTTCCGGAGGCGCCTTATCCGGCGGTACGGGAACGATTCCTTCCTCAATCATATCTGCAATTTTATTGGTATTTTCTATAACCACTTCTCTGGCAAGCTTGTCACCGAGATAATCGAACTCTTTGAGCATTTCCTCTGTGGTTCTTAAATACAAAGGCGCCTGGTCATCTGCATCATCAAAGCCCTGACCTGCCATAAGGATTCTTCTGAAAACTTCGTCCTCGGGATTTAAGAAGTGAACGTCACAGGTAGCTACGGTAAGCTTGTTGGCACGCTTACCAAGTTCTATAATAGTTTTGTTTATGTATTTTAAGTCCTCGTCACTTTCCACAGTACCGTTACGTACAAGGAAAGCATTATTACCCAGTGGCTGAATTTCAAGGTAATCATAGAAAGAAATGAGGTTATTTATTCCATCATAATCCAAGTTATAGGGATTTTCCAGAATTGTCCTGTACACCTCACCGGCTTCACAGGCAGCACCGATAAGCAGACCTTCTCTGTACTGCTGCAGAAGGCTCTTAGGGATTCTGGGGTGTCTGTGGAAGTATTCCAGATGGGATTTGGAGATAAGATGATAAAGGTTTCTCATACCCTTTTGTGTTTGTACAAGGATGATACAATGGTAGGGCTTAAGGGATTTTATATCCGCCTTTCCTGCAAGGGCAATATTGAATTTATTAACTTCTGTTATACCCTTTTCATCAAGTATGCTGAGAAGTTCCAGAAAAACTTCACCTGTTGCCACAGCATCGTCAATGGCACGGTGATGATTGGTAAGCTTCACCTGGAAATGCTTTGTAAGGGTATCGAGTTTGTAATTCTTAAGACCTTCAACCGTACATCTTGCAAGTTCTAAAGTATCAAGATGAGCAAAGTGATAGTCATATCCGTAATCCTTTGCACCCTGTTTCATAAACCCTGTATCAAAGCTTGCATTGTGTGCTACAAGAACACTTTCCGATGCAAAATCGAAAAAGTTCTTTAAGGCTTCGCCGGCAAGGGGAGCATCTTTGACCATGTCATCGGTAATGCCCGTAAGTTCCGTAATTCTTGGCGGAATGGGTCTTTCGGGATTTACAAAGGTCTGAAATCTATCCACAATCTCGCGGTTTTTAATTTTTACAGCACCGATTTCCGTAATGGCATCTCTGCCGGCGGAAAGTCCGGTGGTTTCTATATCAAATACAACAAATTCTCTGTTTAAGTCACCGTCTGCAACACCTACAACTACATCGGTAGAGTCGTTTACCAGATAGCATTCCACACCGTATATAACCTTGATATCACTTTTTTCCGAGGCATGCATAGCTTCGGGGAACGCCTGAACGTTTCCGTGGTCTGTTACTGCAATAGCCTTGTGTCCCCAGGAAATCGCCGTCTTAATAAGGTCCTTGGCTTCCGACATACCGTCCATGGTGCTCATCTTGGTATGCATATGGAGCTCTACTCTCTTTTCGGAAGAGCTATCTTTACGGGTACGCTTTTTGCCCTTCACTATGGAATTGGCCATAATAACGCTTTCCTTGGCGAAGGTATCGTACTGAACCTTACCCTTAGCCTTTACATACATACCCTTTTTAAGATTTCCCACAATTGCCTTTGCCTTATTTTTGGGCAGAAAGGCTTTGCAGGAGTATGCACCTGCATTATCTGCCAAAGTGAACATAAGAAGGGTTTTTTCGCTCTTAAGTTCTCTGGTATCCATAGTTATGATCTCACCTTCGCACACAACC
Source organism: uncultured Oscillospiraceae bacterium (assembly GCA_964467285.1). Classification (GTDB taxonomy): domain Bacteria; phylum Bacillota; class Clostridia; order UMGS1810; family UMGS1810; genus RGIG8748. The sequence goes on along the minus strand of CAYXPV010000082.1, from coordinate 1,857 downwards.
GAGGACATATCCTCACTTATATCACGGAAGGGAACGGGAGGTTCAAGGGTAATATCCTTGCCGTAAATAACATCGGAGTTTTCTTCGCCGGGTTCGGCTTTTGATTCCGCCGGCTTTGGCTCGTATGCAGGTGCCGGAGGAGGAACCGCAATAGCATTTAACGACTTTTCACGGAGCTTTTCAATTTCTTCCTCGTCGGCATCATCCACAAACACAATTTCCACATCTGCTTTAAGCTGTGCCTTAACAAGACGTACAAGGGTTTCACCGCAGTTCATGGAATGAAGCATATCAATGCCGTACTTACAATATATCTTAAGTACACCATCAGCGTACTCTGCACGGCTATCTAAAAACAGATGGCGTACACCGCCTATAATTTCATTTACATAGAACACAAGGTTTCTGTAATACTTGTCTATATCAATATCGTCAATTGTGAGATTTTCGTATTTAATACGAAGTATAAACTCATTAAGGGCAAACTTTTCGCAGATAGCTTTCTTGTAGGCTTCGATTACATCGTAGGCAACAAGTTCTTCGCTTATTACGGTAACTTCCATCTTACGTTCCGCAGAATTTGCATTTGTCTGAAAAATGACACATTCCTTAAGCTCTTCGGGAATCTCAACGCCTTTTATTAAATTTTCCAATTTGTATTTTGTCGGTGACATTGGTACTTCCTCACATCAATTCGATTTCTTTCTTAAGTTCTTCAAGCAACATATCTTCGGGTACTTTTTTAATAATTTCGCCCTTTTTGAATATAAGGCCTTCGCCCTTTCCGCCGGCTACACCTATATCCGCTTCCCTTGCTTCTCCGGGGCCGTTTACCGCACAGCCCATTACAGCTACAGTTATGGGTTTGTTTACTGTATTCAAGTATTCCTCAACTTTTTGTGCAAGAGGGATAAGACCGATATTGGTTCTTCCGCAGGTGGGACAGGATATAAAGGTAGGTAAATCCTTCTTTAAATCCAAAGCTTTTAGGATTTCTTTTGCCACAATAACCTCTTTGACCGGGTCGTCGGTAAGCGATACCCTTATGGTGTCGCCTATGCCGTCTTTTAAAAGACTTCCTATGCCAATAGCGGACTTAACCGTTCCGCCCAGAAAGGTACCTGCCTCAGTAACACCAAGATGCAGAGGATAGGGACATTTTTTGCTCATAAGTCTGTATACATCTATGGTCTTGTTTACATCCGAGGCTTTGAGTGATATTACAATATCATCAAAATCGTACTTAAGGAGCATATCTATATGCTTTTGTGCACTAAGGCACATAGCTTCGGGAGTTGAACCGTATTTTTCCAAAAGTTCTTTTTCTATAGAGCCGGTATTTACACCTATTCTTATGGGTACACCGTACTTTTTAGCGCACTCTGCCACAAGTCGCACACCTTCCTCGGAACCGATATTTCCGGGATTTATACGAACCTTGTCTACACCGTTTTCCATGCTTTCCAGAGCAAGACGGTAATCAAAGTGAATATCTGCCACAAGAGGAATATGTATTTTGCTTTTTATCTTTTCGATAGCTTTGGCACTTTCCATATCGGGAACTGCCACACGGATGATATCGCAACCCACTTCTTCCAGAGCAAGAATCTGCTCTACGGTTGCATCTGCATCGTTTGTACGGGTATTGCACATAGACTGTATAAGCACAGGTGAACCTCCGCCTATAAACTTATCTCCGATTTTTATTTTTTTAGTCATAATACACACCCACTTTAAAGCATAATTGTACGTATAATATTTTATCATATTTGGCGCAAGGAAACAAGGGGAAAAAGAAAAATAGTTAGTGTCAAGTAAAAGTTGGCAAATTTTTTCGTTCTTGAAATTATGCTTGTT
>CAYXPV010000081.1:0-6932 GCA_964467285.1 uncultured Oscillospiraceae bacterium | reverse complement strand
GTGGCTGAGTACCGTTGAACTTAATAAGAATATCCAGATGCTTTTTGGCTTCCTTAAGATATTTTTCATCCTTGGTAAGAAGGTACTTATCAAGCATAAGGCAGGATGCAGGTGTAACAATTGTCTGCTCAAACTTAACCTCGTGAGGCGGATAGTTTGTACCGTTTTTCAAAAGGTTATCTATATGCTCGTTAAAAAGCTCCATAACCTCACTCAAGGCATCTGTCTGTCCGCTTTCTCTTATGGCATAAGCTATCTCCCAAAATCGTATACCGTTGGGATAGAATTTTGTACCGCCGTTTTTGTAGTACGGAATAATCATCCTTATGGCAAGGTCAATCCAGCGTTTTTCCTTTGTGAGTAAATAAAGTTCACAAAAATAAAGGACTACCCAGGGAGCGTTATAAAGGCGGACAACATTGGCGGCTCTGCCGATATTGTTGAAGGATATACCGGTTTCTTCGTCTACACATTCGCGAAGAACAAACTCCGTAAACAGGTCTAAGCTCTTTTTAACGTATTTATCCCCTGTTTTTCTTAAATACTTGGCTATAAACACCGCCATAACCATTCTTTCGCGGTTGGCGTTGTGGTCGGTAAAGTCATAGCTGAAATACTGCTCTTTTTCTTCATTGTCGTATATAAGATATGCACCGTACAGGGGCGAATCCTTTTCAAGGCATTGCTGATGCTTTACAATAAAGCGTGCTCTTGCTTTCTGCAGAGTTTCAAGGTCGGCGCTTACGTGGAAATGTGCTTCTCCGCTTCTGCCGTTTATTTCGTAGCTAACTTTCTTTTCACCAAGGGAAGTTCCTTTAAGAATTGCCGTTACGGTGTTGGCTTTAACCGTACAGGGAAGCTTCTTTGTTCCGCACATAATTCTGGCGGATTTTATCTTATTGCCTGCGGTAAATATTATTTTTCTTTCCTCCCCTTTTTCCATTACAAATCCTTGGGGAGAATCCACGTGAATATACTCGGGGAATTTTATAATCTCTTTAAAGAAATCTTCTCCGCCCTTGTGGGTAAATACGGCAAGCTCAATTTCGTAGCTTTCGCCGCCTAAGAGGTGGAAAGGAGCTACGTTCATTACAAGGTGTCCCCTGTCATTACTGTTGATGCAGTTTTCCTGAGAATAGGAATAGGTTGAACCCTTTAAGAGTATCACGCCAACATTATGCTCACTAAAGCCCATACGCTCGGTCTGTATCCATGAATTTTCACCAAAGGCGGCAATATGTGTATGACAACGAATACGCTGGCTTATTTCGGAATTGTCGTAAGAATCCGCAAAGGGAACGAAGAAAGCAAGGTCCTCTCTTCTGAAATAAAAGGGGTGTGCATTTTCATTCTTTACATTTATCTTTACACGAAGGAGTTCATCCTCCAGTTCAAAGATTTCCTCTACGGCAACACCGCGACGTTCAAACACAGCCACAGCTCGGTTACCATCTTCGTCAAAGCTGCGGAAGGTATATTCCTCATTACCTTTGTAGTAGTTAATATTTTCGAAGGCATAGTTTTCGGTATTACTTGCCTTATTTACTTTTTCGCTTTTGTACCAAGGGGCTGAGTTTAGCTCACAAAAGCCCTTTCCCTCTTTAATGAAATTTGCCTTTTCGGGGTCGGCATTAATAACCAGGGATGTCATTATGCCCTTTTCTTTGTCAAACTCTACGGAAAATATTTTATTATTCATCTTAATTCTCCTTTATAACTGATTTACAGTTTTCTGAATACTTCGTTTTACCTTTTTAAACACCGCAAAATAGCAAATACTGTGGGACATTGCGGCAAGTGCCCAGGTGACGGGATAAATGACCATAAGCCCCGGCAAGGTTCTTACTGCGGCAAAATATGTATAAATCCATACTACACGAACTCCGCATACCACAAAAATGGATATGAGCGATGTTGCAAAAGTTCTGCCAAAGCCCTGCAAACATCCCACCATAATATCCATAACACATTGTACGGGTTTAAAAAGAAGTGTAAACCTCATACGAAGAAGCGCAATCTTTATAATTTCTTTGTTATTGGTAAAGATTTTAACAAAGTTTGTACCAAAAGCATATACGGCAAAGCTCAAAGCGGTTGTAACCACTACGGAAAGAAGTAGTGCAAGTCCTGCAACCCTTTTGCATCGGTCTAATTTTCCTGCACCATGATTTTGGGATATAAAGGTAGTTGCCGCCTGAGCGAAGGCATTTCCGAAATACTGCACATAAATCTCTATATTTGATGCGGCGGAAGATGCGGATATAACATTTACCCCAAGGGAATTTATAGACGACTGTACGCAAAGGTTGGATATGGAAAACACCGAGTACAAAAATCCCGAAGGGAGTCCTATTCTTATAATCCTCGCAAGAATACTGCCGTGAAGCTTAAGTTTACCCGGGCATAATCTGATGGAATCCGTCTGCTTTGTAAGCATTACAACAACCAAAACCGAGCTTACAATATTGGAAACAACCGTAGCGATTGCCACACCCTCTACACCCATATTGAATACGAGCACAAAAATAAGGTTAAGACACACATTAAGTGCTCCCCCGGTTAAAAGACAGTAAAGGGGAATTTTGCTCTCACCTCTGGCACGGAATATTGCCGCCCCGAAATTATAGAGCATATAGAAAGGCATTCCACCGAAATAAATACGTAAATAGAGAGTTGCCATATCGAGTATTTCTTCGGGCACACTGGTCCATTTCAGCATATGCCTTGCCAAAGGAATGCCCACACAGGCAATTAACAAACCGCAGATAAGTGAAAATAAAATTGCAGTATGTACTCCCCGGGAAACCTCCCGGTCATCTTTTTTGCCGATGGCATGACCTATTACAACATTTACACCAATGGAAAAGCCCATAAAGAACTCAATAAAAAGACCTACAACCGTACCGGTGCTTCCTACTGCGGCATAGGCACCGTCCCCTACAAATTTACCGACCACAGACATATCTGCAGTATGGAAAAGCTGTTGAAGAACACTTGTTGCTATAAGAGGCAACACAAACAAAATCATTTTTTTAAGAATTGGTCCGTCTGTTAAATTTTTTCTGTAATTTTTCAAAGCAAACACCGCCTTTATCATAATAAAGGATACATCTTACAGAGCTTTTTATCAATATCCACAACCCAACAAAAATATCGTTTTTCCAAACACTTTCCGTTGACGACATGGGTATGATGTGTTATACTAACGGAAGATTCTTCGCTTAGCTCAGAATGACATTACAGAGAAGGGGGTATAACTTATGAAGGTTACAGCGCTTAATACATTATGCAAAACAGACTACCATATAAAGTTCCTTGATGCACTTAAAATGCCTCAAAAACCTACTGACCCGGTGTTTTCCTGTATATCCGTACCAAAGAAACAGGATTTGATATTGTATCTTAAGGATTGCAGAACAAAGTACAAAACCAAAGACGGGAAAACAATTGTCACAAAACCCGGGCAGGTTGTCTACATACCGGAAGGAAGCGAATACACCGTTGAATGTACAAAATCCGAAAGCGAGGACAGCTCCACATTACAGATTAATTTTAATATTATGACCAACGAAGGCAAGCCCTGTATACTTTCCCGGGAAATACTCCTCTTTACACCCCGGGGAGCTGAAATAGAAACACTATTTGAAAAAGCAGAACTTTTAAATGCTGATATCAACAGATTTCCCACAGAGCAAAAGACCATACTGTACTCCATATTAAATACCCTTGCCGCAGAAAGCGTCAAGGGTAAAAACTACGAAATACTGGAACCCGGTATGGAATATCTACACACAAACTATCACAAAAACTGCTCCATAGCTGAGCTTGCGGAACTTTGCCACATAAGTGAGGAGTATTTCAGAAAGCTTTTTAAAAAGCAAACGGGCAAAAAACCGGCGGAATACCGAAATACCCTTCGCCTGCAAAAGGCAGAACAGTATCTTCTGCACAGCGATATGCCTGTGGCGGAAATATCGGAGAATCTGGGATATGCCACGGTTTCCCACTTTATAAAGCAGTTTAAAAGCTTTAATGGGATTTCTCCCCTGTCCTACCGGAAAAAGCACAGAAGATAATATAAAACTTTCTACTCACAAAAATTTAATTATATATTTACCATTCGCACATAGAAGCAAACTTATCGATTATAAATTGACCTTTCCAATAGTCGCTTGAATTATTTAAAACATATTCTGCATATTTTTTTAACTCTGATTTCATGAAATCATCATGATTAATCAGTAGTTCTTTTTCAACAAACATGGTCAGCACCAATAAACAAGATGTTTCAAAATTATTGCATGAAACTCTTTTCTTTTCAGCATATCCACCCATTATAACTTCTACATAATTATAAACTCCATCGACTTTTGCAATAAATTTATTAAAATTATTCCACGGGTCGTCGCTGTGCTTAACTATAGCCAATGCATTCGTTTTATATTCTATATCATAGTTCCTATTTGTAAGATACTCTTTCATTAAAGTAATTATTTTAATCATGTTATTTTTTATTCCTATATAATGATTTACTTAACTAAATTTGGGGCATCTACTACTAATTTCCAGAGCATTCCAGTCCATACAAAATTCTTATCAGCAGATATTTGACCAACTTTTAAGGTATCATAGTCTGATTCACTAACATTTGGTTGAGGTATTAAACTCCATTCTTTTGGCCAATGCCCCTCTCCCGTTAGAGGATTTACAAGATATTGTGCATCACCTGTTCTACCACCTACTGAATCCAAACCATAACTATAGGTATGTAATCTGCCATTTGCCTTCAATACAGGGTGAGTTACATTTGAACCCTGACCTACTGTATCTACCAAACCTACATCAGGAGCAACACCTTGACCCTCACCAAGTACCCCATTTGGTCCTTTTTTAAGAACAATTTGAGTACCATCTGCCTTAACAAAGGTATCACCCTCTTTTGCAAGTCTGTTACTTCTTTGCTGACCTTCATATATTATAATTGAGCCGTTTAATTCATCGGTTGCCGTGGCGCTGAAATCAACTTTCACCCTTGCGGATTTCTCAATAATTCTGTATAAAACCGAACTTGCTTCTGCTCTTGTCAAAGTGTTGTACGGATTGAAATATCTGTTTTCATCACCCACTATGATTCCCGAACCGTAGGCTTTGGAAACATAATCTTTATAATAAACACCAACAGTATTCATATCGGGTATATGTATATATGCTTTTATATCAGTTTCGCCCATAGCTTCCAATGCTCTTACGGATATCAATGCCATTTCCTGTCTGTTTATTGTATGATTTATACTTTCAACAGGGAAATCACTTTGGGTTATAATTCCTTTTTTTGTTGCTACTTCATAGCATGGTGTCCACCAAGCTTGGTTATAGTTTGATGACAAATTTTCTTCGGGAAACAAAGCACGAACTACAACTGCAATAAACTCCGCTTTTGTCATTATATCTTTAGGGCAAAACATATTGTTTCCCTTACCTACGAAAAGACCTTTTTGTGTCATAGCCATTACCTGACTGTAAAACCAATCCGATTCCTTGACATCTGAATAATCTGCACTTGCTGATACAGACAAAGAAGATAGAAGCATTATTGCTGTAATAAAAAAATTATTGTTTTTTTCATTTATCTCACTCACTTTTTATTACTAACTTATCGTAAACTTCGGGACGTTCTGCAATAATATACCACCCATCATCCATCCAAACAAAATTTTTATCTTGTGAAACTTCATACCGGTTTGTTCCTTTTATACCTTTTAACAAAGGATTTGTATTTGTTCCAATAACAGCCCATTCAAACCCCCAATGACCTTCTCCGGTTAAAGGATTTATAAAATAAAAATCTATACTATTATGCCCTGTGGAAATTGTACCCATATTCTGTGGCATATAATCACCACTTTTTTCTATTTTAGAATGATACATCGGAGAAACTAACCCCACATCCGGTGCTACACACTGCCCCTCACCCAAAATGCCGTTCGAACCTTTTTGGAGGACAATTTGTGTTCCATCTTTCTTTATGAAAATGTCTCCCTCTTTAGCGATTCTGTTGTTTCGCTCTTGTCCTTCATAAATTGTTATAGGTCTTTCTTCTTCATTACCTTTTTTTCTGAATGAAGGTTCAATAATTCTTAAAAGGACTGTTGCAGCTTCTGCACTTGTAAGACTGTTTTTGGGCAAAAATGAACCGGATTCATTTGCTCCGACAATGATACCGCCTTCATATGCTTTTAAAACGTATAATTTATAATAATCACCAATATCAAATCTGTCAGGAATTTGTAATTCTGCTTGGTAAAATGAATATTTGCTTCCCGGGATGGAGAGCTTTGTCATATCAATTTTTATTTCTTCTCCTCTTGCACTCATCACTCTTATTGCCAAAAGTGCCATTTCTTCTCTTGTAATGGTATTATTGATATTTACTATTTCAAACTCAGTTTCCGATATGATTTTATTCTTTATCATAATATCATAGTAAGGCATCCACCACTCAGAACTATTTACACCTGATATTTTATCACCATAAAGAATTCGAGCACACACAGCAATAAATTCAGCCTTTGTCATTGTATCTTTAGGGCAAAACATATTGTTTCCCTTACCTACGAATAGGCCTTTTTGTGTCATAGCCATTACCTGACTGTAAAACCAATCCCCTTCTTTGACATCGATAAATTCAACATTAGTGGTGTTAATGTCACTTGTAGTAACTTTCTCATCGGAATGGCTTGCATCAGATGCTAAAATTTGCTGTACTTCCTCTATCTTTGCTATAACCGCTTCATAACCTTCCTTTCCTTTCAAAGAAGTATACAAAGCATCAACAGCTACAGAAAACATTGAAATTGCTACATTATTTCCTGTTGCAAAGTGTTCGCTTCCACCCTTTTTTATTGAACCATTAAGAATAGCCGCATCTAAAA
>CAYXPV010000080.1:0-6965 GCA_964467285.1 uncultured Oscillospiraceae bacterium | reverse complement strand
TTCCTCAATATCCTTTATATCTGGTGGGGCAGTAAATGCTTTCATTCGAATCTTAGATGCAGCTTCATCTATAAGATCTATAGCTTTATCGGGAAGGAAACGGTCTGTAATGTACCTGGCCGAAAGCTTTGCCGCACTTTCCAAAGCAGAATCTGTTATTGTAACTCTGTGATGACTTTCGTACTTTTCGCGGATGCCCTTTAAAATTTCAATGGTTTCATCTACTGTAGGCTCTCCAACGGTTATGGGTTGAAATCTTCTTTCCAATGCTGAATCTTTTTCTATATTCTTTCGATATTCATCAAGGGTTGTGGCACCAATGAGCTGAAGCTCGCCCCTTGCAAGAAGGGGTTTTAAAATATTGGCTGCATCTATTGCACCCTCTGCCGCACCGGCACCCACCAGAGTATGAACCTCATCTATAAAAAGTATGATATTTTTATTCTTTCGCACTTCATCAAGAGCCGTTTTTATTCTCTCTTCAAATTCGCCGCGATACTTTGTACCGGCAATCATAGCCGAAAGGTCCAGAGAAAAAAGTCTTTTGCCCTTTAGCGTTTCGGGTATTGTTCCCTCTGCTATCTTTGATGCAAGTCCTTCTGCCACAGCCGTCTTACCAACACCGGGTTCCCCTATTAAGCATGGGTTATTCTTGGTACGTCTTGAGAGTATCTGTACAACCCTTTCTATTTCCTTATCTCTGCCTATTATCGGGTCAAATTTTCCTTCTTCAGCTAAAGTGGTGAGGTCTGTACCAAACTGTTGGAGATTTTTAAGTCCGGATTTTCCTTTTGATGTACTCTTTCCGCCGGAGGAATTTTCTACTCCATTGTCGGCATACTTTGTACCAAGAGAAAAATCAAATCCCATATCCTTAAGAATCCTTACGGCAATGCTCTGACCTTCTCTTAATATTGCCCCGAAAAGATGTTCGGGTTCTATAAGTATTGAACCTGCTTTTTTGGCTTCGTTGAAGCTTATTTCGAATATCACTTTTGTTCTGGGAGTAATGGGCAATGCTTTGTTAATACTTGATTTACCCGTTGGGGTACTGTATTCGGGAATCTTTGCCAGGAATTCATCGTAGTCAATACCGCCGGCTTCCATAACAGCAGCTGCTTCCGATGTCCCTTCTCTGAGTATTCCGGCTATAAGATGCTCGCTTCCTACATAATTATAACCCAATTCTGCAGCTATATCGTGAGAAAGTCTTAATACCTTCTGAGTTTTTTCCGAGAATCTTGAATCCATAAATCATCATTCCTTTCCTGTCAAAATAATACATAATTGTCAGCACAGCTTTTCCCTGACACGTTTGGCTCTTTCCTCATCTCTTTTCTGTGGGCTGTCCGTTTCTGAAGCAAGATGGGCAGGACTGGTTTCTACCATAAGTAAATTAAGAACTTCCGGAGATATATCTTGAACCAAACCGACAGATATTCCGAATCGCACATTAGAAAACAATCCCAACATTTCTCTGGTGGAAATAAGCCTTGCAGTTCTAAGTATACCCACAGAACGCATTATCTTATCCTCCAGGGCAACTCCTTCTGTTTTAATAAGCTCGTTTCTCATCTCTCTCTCCTTGCTTATAAGTTGGTTCACCACATCAATAAGCCGTTCTGCAATTTCTTTTTCGTTAACGCCGAGAGTCATCTGATTTGAAACCTGGAAAAGGTATCCCGATGCTTTACTGCCTTCGCCATACATACCTCTCACGGTTACGCCGAGTTTACCCAATGCACCAAAGAGGCTGTCTGCCATATGAGTTTTGCATATAGCCGGCAGATGCATCATAAAAGAAATTCTCATACCTGTTCCAACGTTTGTAAGGCAACTTGTAAGGTAACCGTATTTCTGATGAACCGCATAATCGGCAGTTTCTCCCAGCACCGTATCTACTTTTGATACAAGCTCATATGCCTTTTGCCCTTCAAAGCCTGCAAATATTGCCTGAAGGCGTATATGGTCCTCCTCATTTACCATAAGGCTTAATGTCCCGTCACCACTGAGAAATACCGCTGCCGGTTTCTTGACTTTGGCAAAATTGGGACTTATAAATCTCTTTTCCACAAGTTTTTCTCTTTGGAGAGGAGTTAAGGAGAGAATATCTTTTCTTTCAAAATTCATATTCATTCTCTCCAAAGCATTTTCCACCTTGGATATAACCCCGATTGCCTGCTCATCGGTCATTTTATTGGGGAAGGGGATGTCTTTGATATTCCGGGCAAGGCGGACTCTTGTGCTAAGTACTATATCACTTTGCAAACCTGTATCGTCATACCATTTAGCCATTTTCCTTTTCCTCCATTTTCTTAATTTTATCTCTGAGTACAGCCGCGTCTTCATATCTTTCTTCTATAATTGCCTTTTTTAATTCATTTTTCAACTCAGCGAGTTCATTTTCTTTGCGTATTTTTTCGCCTGCTTCGCCACTCAGACTTCCCTTATGCACGGTTGCCGGCTGTATCTGTGATAATGTGCTCTCTATTATGGAACCAAAGGTTTCATAGCATTTATCACATCCCAAAAGTCCGGTTCTGCGAAACTCATCATATGAAGTATTACACAAATTGCATCTTGCCACCGACTTTGTGGTTTTATGTGATGCCGGTACTGATATAAAATCGTTAAGAATACTTCCTATATCGAATATACTTTCAGTATGTCCCAAATAACCAAGCTCCTGTGCACACACATGGCAAAGATGTTGCTCTGTTTTCTTTCCGCCGATTATCTGCTTATAATGGAAACTCGCTTCTCTTGAATTACAGTTTGTACATAACATAATCATCATTCCTTTCCGTACGCTACACAAACAACAGTAACAAATTCTTAAAAATATCCGCCCTAACCCTATTCTTTATCGGGCCGTCGGGTATAGCAGAAAGTGCATTGTTTGAACAGGCTGTCATTATAATCTTTACTTCTGCCGAGCCAATTATATTATTGACATAAAGGGAGTTAAGTATAGCCTCAACCGTCATTATATCAACACTACGTCCCAAGCTGCTCAAAATATGCTCTATCATACCGTTATTACCAAGTTCAACTCTGGTAATTTTTACATATCCGCCTCCACCTCTTCTGGATTCTACAAGAAATCCCCTTTCGGTGGTAAAGCGTGTCTGTATTACATAGTTTATCTGCGAAGGAACGCAATTGAAATATGATGCAAGTTCATTTCGCTTAAGCTCCACACTTGTTTGTGCCTCCAGAAGATCTCTTATAAAACTTTCTATCGAATCGCTGATTTTCAAGGAAAGCACCTCCTTTATTATTTTTGACTTTGACTTTCTTTGACTTTACGCCTGCATTATAACTCACAAATTTCATTTTGTCAAGAGGAAATTTAGTTTTTTTAAAATATTTTCACACTTTTTTTAAATATACAAAAAATGGGCATTTTTGCGTATAAATATGTGGATTGACAGCATCGACCTTCGTAAAACCCAGTATTTATGCGGTTTTGGGAGAATTGTTTAAAAAAATTGAACTTTTTTAAATTCTCCCCAATCTTAAATTTTTTGACAAAAATTTTCAGAAAAAGTTATTACAAAAATGTTAAATAAAATATTATGTAACCTTGAAAAAAAGCAAAAAAATTTTTTGATTTTTTAAAAATTTTTTTTGAAATTTCCTCGTTTTTTGTGTGGATAACTTTGTGGATATGTGGATTAAACCCACTAAACTACTAACTTTGGTAAGTTTTTTGTTTTGGAATATTTTGTCAAAAAAATCTTTGTCAAGAAAGAAAAATTAACAAAATAAAAATTCTTTTTTATCAAATTTTTTTCTTGACACTCATATTTTTTATCACAAAAATTCAGGCAAAAAAATCAAAAAATAATGCGTTATGTTAACCTCAAAAAATTGTGATTTTTTTCTTTTGTTTAAAAATCCCATTAAAGTTTAACAAATCTAAACATTAATGTTGCAACGGACTAATAAATATGTAAAGACAATATCAATTATGAAGGGAATATTTATCAATGAAGCTATTAAAAATAGGAGATTCAGGTGTCGGTGTTGAATATCTTTCTTTGGGGCTTATTCGCGCAGGCTTCAACCCGGGAGGAATAAAACAAACCTTTGATCAATCTGTTCACAATGCTCTTGTTGCATTTCAGAACAGCGAAGGCATCGCTGCAGACGGAATTGCAGGCGAAGAAACATACGGAAGACTTCTCCCCTACCTCAAGGGATATGACACAGTAATTATTGCCCCCGGAGAAACCTTGTCATCTATTGCCGAAAGCTACTCCACAAGCGAAGATGCCATAAGAATTGCCAACCCCATGTTGCAGAGTTTCTTGCCCGGCACAGAGATAACCGTGCCTTTTGGGTTTGATGCAGTTCCCGATAACGTAAATTACTCTTATGAACTTGTTACCTTGATTATGGAAGGCCTGAAAGCCAGATATCCTTTTATAGAGTTGTCTACGGCAGGTGCTTCCGTAATGGATAAAGAGCTTTGGTATTTTAAAATAGGTTCGGGCGAGAAAAAGGTTTTCTTTAACGCTTCTCACCACGCAAACGAGTGGATTACTACCCCCGTGCTGTTAAAATTTGCCGAAGAATACCTTAAAGCCCTATCCTCGGAAGGCAATATCAACGGAACAAGTGCCGAAAACTTGTACAGCACCAAAGGGCTCTACATTATGCCATTAGTCAATCCGGACGGCGTTGACCTTGTAACCGGAGCTATAGACACAAGTGACCCTTTGTACATAAACGCACGCAACATTTCGCTGGAATATCCGTCCATAACCTTTCCTGATGGTTGGAAAGCAAATATTGCAGGTACGGACCTTAATCTTAATTATCCTGCCTCCTGGGAAAAAGCAAAAGAGATTAAATACAGTCTTGGTTTTGTATCTCCGGCGCCCAGAGATTATGTAGGTTCTTCTCCCCTTTCAGCCATAGAAAGTCGCGTGGTGTATAACTTTTCAATAAAAAACAACTTCGCACTTACGGTGTCAATGCACACCCAGGGCGAAGTTATTTATTGGAAATATCTTGACTATCTTCCGCCCAGAAGCGAAGAAATCGGTAATGAGCTTGCACGGGTAAGTGGGTACACTCTTGCAACCACGCCCTATGCATCGGGGTTTGCCGGGTATAAAGATTGGTTTATATCCTATTACAACCTGCCCGGATATACCGTAGAAATCGGCAAAGGTCAAAATCCATTGCCCATACAAGACTTTAACGAAATATATCCTGCAAATTCCCGCCTTCTTACCAAAGCTTTGGAACTTGCATAACTTACTTCAAAAATCCGTAAACTACCCTGTTTATACCTGCAAGGTCTTTATCTACAGCTATATTATAAAAGAAAGGCTCCATAATTCCGGCAACATCCTCAGCCTGTCCCATTCCGACTTCAAAAGCGAGAAGGCCGTCTTTTTTCAAGCATGACGAAATATTATTTACAATTGCCTTGTAAAAATCCAAGCCGTCATTTCCCCCATCCAAAGCAAGATGCGGCTCGTAGTCCGATACATCCGACTCAAGCGAATGTACTTCTTCCGTCGGAATATACGGCGGATTAGACACAATTCCGTCTGCCTTAACCTCCCTGAAAGGAGTAAGGACGTCATGCTGCATAAAATTCACTTCAACACCGTTATCCGCGGCATTTTTCTCTGCCGCCGAAAGTGCATCTTCGCTTATGTCCAATGCCGTAATCCTGCTGCCTTTAAGATACTTTGCCAAAGACACCGCAATAGCTCCCGAGCCGGTACACATATCTATTATAACCGGGTTTTCAGCATCTTTAAATATGTCAAGTACTCTTTCCACCAGAATCTCGGTATCGGGACGCGGTATAAGTATACCGGGTTTTACACAAAAATCCAAAGACATAAATTCTTTTTTGCCGACTATGTAACCAACAGGTTCCTTGTCCATTCTGCGTTCAATATATGAGAAAAACTTTTCTGCCTCTTCCGGCTTGAGTTCGTCCTCTCTGTGTACGGTAAGGTATACTGTATCGCAGCCCAGAACCTGACACAAAAGTATTCTTGCATCAAGACCGGGATTTTCTATTGAATTTTCATTAAGTAAAGCGATGCCTTTTTTAAGGGCATCGCCTATTTTATAATTTACCATTTATCTTCCTCTTTATCTTCGGGAATAACAGCCTTAATAGAAGCAATAGCCACTTCAAGCTGACTGTCATCGGGCTCGCGAGTTGTAATCTTCTGCAACCACAATCCGGGAAGTGTAAGAATACGTACACATCTGTTTTTGCTTCTTCCGGCAAACTTGATGATTTCATAAGAAATACCTGCAACAACAGGCATAAGTGCTACACGCAAAATCATATTGAGCCACCATACTCTCCATTTAAGGAAAGAAAAGATTACAATACTTACAACCATAACAATAAGCAAAAAGCTTGTTCCGCATCGAGGGTGTAGTCTGGAATGTTCCCTTGCATTTTCTACAGTGAGCTCTGCACCGCTTTCGTATGTGGCTATAGTTTTATGCTCAGCACCGTGATATTCAAACACCCTTTGTATATCCTTCATACAGGAAACCAGAAGCATATAACCGAGGAATATCAACATCCTTACAAGACCTTCGGAAAGATTCAGAATAATGGTGTTTTCTACTTTTAAAAGCCACTTAACAACAGTAACAATGGCGTTTGGCAAAAGCATAAACAAACCGATACTGAAAATGATTGCAACAAATACCGCAAAATAAATTGCTATATCCTTTACCTTGTTTCCAAGCTTTCTGTCGAGCCACGCCTCAAAGCGGGAGGGCTTTTCGTTCTCATCTTCCTCAATGTCCATCTGGTCTGCAGAAAACATCAGGCATTTCATACCTGTGACCAATGAACCAACAAAAGATATAACGCCCCTCAGAATGGGAATCTTATTTAATTTGCATTTTACAACAAAGCTGTTAACGGGCTTTTCATCTATAACTATGGTACCGTCAGACTTGCGCAC
>CAYXPV010000079.1:0-7022 GCA_964467285.1 uncultured Oscillospiraceae bacterium | reverse complement strand
AAATCTTTTTAAAAAATTTCAATTTTTCTCTTGACTTTTAATAGTTAGTCTTTTATTTCTTTATTTTTATTTCAGCTGCAGCTTCATTAAACGTGGATATTTCCACTTCATTATTGTCCGAAATGGGATCTCCGATAAAGTAAGCAGAGCACAGTCCGGGACCTATTGATGAGCCGCAGGACATACCTATGGGATTAATGATTATTTCCTTGGGATTTACTTCTTCCTTTATGCGTTCAGCAAGATATTTTGCACTTTCTTCACGGTTGGAGTGGCCTATGAAAATAATCTGTTCTTCGGGGTTTTTAATGACCTTTTTCACATATCGTGCGGCAGTTTCCAAAGCGGCACGGTTACCTTTTACCTTGCCCATAACTGCGGCAAGCCCCGCATTGCTGAAATCGCCCATGGAGTTAACTCCCACGAGAGTTCCGAAAAATGCTTTGAGGTTGGATATTCTGCCCATCTTTACGCAGAAGAACAAATCGTCAACAGGACCCATTTGGTGAATACAATGCTTGATGTTGTTTAAATACTCTGCGGTTTCTTCAAGTGTAGCACCCGAGTCGCGCTTTTCGCATGCTTTGGACACCAGAAGGGTAAGAGCAGAACCGTAACGCATGGAGTCTACACATATGATTTTGCGCTGAGGGTATTTTTCCATAAGTTCCTCGGAAATGGAAACTGCATTTCTGTAAGTGCCGGAAAGTGCAGAAGAAAGGGAAATACTGAGTATATCCTTACCTTCCTTAAGAAAACTCTCAAAAATCTCAATAACCTCGCCGGTTGGTGGGGTTGCGGTTTTGTAGAGAATATTTCTGCCTTTCATTGAATTATAAAATTCTTCGGGGGACATAGTTTCCCAATCTATATCCGATAAGGTTTGTCTGCCGTCCGGGTGGTAAAGAGTACCACGGACAACCTTGGGTATATCAAACCGTTCTCTCAACGATGCAACCATATCGCTGGAGCTGTCGGGAATTATAACAAAATCTGACATAATGCTACCTCCGTATAACATATTTAATGAAATTATATCATAATACGACGTATTTTTCAAGAAAAACGCTAAAAAAAGTAGTGCATTTTGCTAAATTATATGTTATAATGTTGCCATTGGTTTATAAGGAGAGGATAAGAATGGAATTGTGGGTATGGATTTTGATAGCAATTGTTGCATTGGCTATGCTTGGCGGAGTCGGTGCAATGCTTTACATTACGGTACCTATTGCTAAAAATGTGTATTTTAAACAGCTTGTAAGAACCTCCGAAGATAAATGGGGCAGAGAATGCTCCGCACCCGAAAACGAAGAACAGATTGCTATGTGGAATGCAGGGGTAGCTTGGGCTGAAGAAAATAAAGATGCCATTAAGCCCGTTGCCATCAAAAATGACGGACTTAACCTTTATGGTGAATATTTCGACTTCGGAAGCGACAAGTGTGCAATAATTCTTCCCGGAAGATGCGAGTGTCTTATGTACTCCTATTACTTCGCAAAACCCTACAAAGATTCCGGCATGAATGTACTTGTAATAGACAGCCGTTGTCACGGCAAAAGTGACGGTAAGTATTCTACCATAGGTCGCTTAGAGGCTGAGGATGTTAAGGCGTGGATGGTTTATGCTGAGGAAACCTTTGGTATAAAGTCCTTCTGGCTTCACGGTATATGTATAGGTTCTGCAGGTGCACTCCTTGCGGCAACTGCAAAGGATTGCCCTTCCACTTTGGGTGGTATAGTTCTTGAGGGTTGCTTTGTGAATTTCAGGGAGTCCTTCAAAGAACATATGGTAGCAGACAAAAGACCGATTTTCCCCGTGCTTTATCTTGTTATGCATTATATCAAGCGTCATACGGGAACCGATGTTATGAAGAGTTCGCCCATAAATGCCGTTAAGAACATACATTGCCCCATATTGTTCCTGTTCGGTAAGAAGGATATTTTCTCCGTTCCCGAAAAGAGCCGGATTTTATTTGAAACATGTGCTTCAAAAGATAAAAAACTCGTGTGGTTTGATGAGGGCGGTCACTCTCATCTCAGAATAAACAACATGAAAAAATATGATGAATCTATAGTGGAATTTGTATCAACCTATGAAAAATAAAAAAACAAAATATGCGTTTTTTTCCATAGATGTGGAAAGATTCGTTGACACGGAATGTGTGTACAAGTCAAAGCAAAAAGTAAATAGTACCATGCTGGACGGCCTTGATGAGTATATAAAGATACTGGATAAATACGGCATCAAGGCAACCATGTTTGTGCTTGGCGATGTTGCGGAAAGTATTAAAGAGCAACTTAAAGGCTATATGGCCAATGGTCATAGGATAGCCATTCACGGCAAGGCACACGTAGCTCCAAGGCTCCTTAGCGATGAACAGTTCAAGGAGCAGCTTTCCTCTGCTAAAAACAAGCTTGAGAAAATGTTTGATACCCGTATATTGGGCTACAGAGCCCCGTGTTTCGGCATTAATCAGAAGAAGTTTGAACTTCTTAAGGAACTTGGGTTTGAATATGACTCCAGCCGTATGGATTTTAAAGCAGCAAGGCATCACGCCAATGTGGATATGCAGGGATTTGTGAATCCTATGGGAGAAATGTATGTAAAAAACGGGTTTTGTGAGTTCGGGCTCTCCACCGAAAAAATTTTCGGAAAGAAGTTTCCTGTTTCCGGTGGCGGTTACTTAAGGCTTGCCAACTGGCTTTTTGCCCGATTCATGGTTAAACGTTACATAAAGCACAGTAATTATTATATGTTTTATGCACATCCCTTTGAACTTTCAAAGGAGAAGATTCCCAGGATTAAAAAACTGAAACTTTATGACAGAATGTATCTTAATTTCGGACACTATTCCTATCCTTATAAAATAGAGTATATTATTAAACAACTCAAAAAGAACGGATATATATTTACAACCGTTGAGGATTTTATGGAAAAGAAGTTGGAAGAAATCGAATAATCGGTACAGAAAAATGGAGGTTTTTCTGTACCGATTATTTATTTTCGGTTTATTTTAAGTTTTTCCCGTATTTTCTGCCGTATACTGTCGAAGGAAGAGGATTTTTTACCGAAATAACACTCCATTGCAAAGTGCTCGCAATTGTTGGTGAGTATATCGTATCCCTTTTCGCCAACCCGTGATAAGGCAAGCTCTACGGTTTCTTTCGGAGAACGCCGCGAGGATTTTTCAAAGCGCTCAATTTCGCCTTTTTCCACAAACTCTCCGCCCGAAAATGTGTCAATATCGGTAGTCATCACCTGTATAAGGTCAGGGGGAGTTCCGGCATTGTCGGGCATACCGAACTGTATTACGGTGTTTTCATCGGCAAATATGCCGTAATGATGATAAAAATGTACTTTAACCCGTATTATATCTCCGTAAACGGGCATATCCTGTGTCCAGCGCATATCAGTTGGTACCGCCTTGGATTTTGGCTATAACGTCACCGATGGTTACTACTGTTTCAAAGTCGCTGTTTGTAAAGCGAACCTGATACTTTTCTTCCAGAACCATTGCCATATACAAAAGGTGGATAGATGTCATACCGATGTCTTTTCTTAAACTTGAGTTTTCGGTTATATCCGAAATGTTAAGTTCATCACCGAATACGGTAGCGAAAGTTTCTTTTAATTCTTCAATGGTAACCATTTATTTCTCCTCCATTTTTTCGTAGTAATTTTTGCATTCTGTCATTTTGTCAAGTATTTTATCCGCGTACTTCTGGATTGCCGTTATACCCGGAAGGGTAGGCGGCGCTATGGGTTCGCCTATTATGACCGTGTTACGGTCGAAAAATCTTGTTTTCTTGTGGATGAATACGGGCACAACAGGTGTTTTGGACTGCATTGCCAAAAGTACTATTCCGGATTTTATAGCCGTTACATCATCGTTTCGGTCTATTCCTCCCTGAGGGAAAACCGTAAGCAAATGACCGTCTTTAAGTCTGTCTGCAGATTTGCGTATTGCATCCATATCGCAGATGTTACGGTCTATCTTAATGCAGCCCACGCCCTTAAGAAGCCAGGAAATAAGTCCCGGTTTCATTACGACTTCGGCTGCAAGAAAAAACATTCTTCTGTACCAAAATGTGCATCCCAGTATAAACGGGTCGGAAAATCCAAGGTGGTTCGATGCAATTATTGCGCCGCCGCGAAGTTTCTTTTTGGCAGCATCGGTTATGTACACTCTTTTAAGGTTAAACCACAAAAGCAACGGAGAGCATACTATTCTGGAAAGGTCCATAAAAAAGCGTTTGGGGTTAAAGAGCTTTGCTTTGGGAGTCTGAGTTTTATTTTCCATTTTTTAATCTCTCCTCCAGCTGAGCCTTAAGCTCATAAGTTTTTTCTTCAAGAAGTTTTGTAAGTCTTTGTATTTCTTCGTCGGAGGCTTCGCCGCCTGCGGTATAGTTGGAAATGTATATGGGCTCTCCTATAATTACCCGGGCGCGTTTGGTAAAAGAATAATTACCGTCGGTATATATGGGTATTATGGGAGCATCCGTCCTAAGTGCCACCAGAACTATTCCGGGTTTAAAGGGGAAGGGCTTACCGTCTACCGGGAG
Source organism: uncultured Oscillospiraceae bacterium (assembly GCA_964467285.1). GTDB lineage: Bacteria > Bacillota > Clostridia > UMGS1810 > UMGS1810 > RGIG8748. The sequence goes on along the minus strand of CAYXPV010000079.1, from coordinate 2,460 downwards.
TCTGCCCTGAGGGAATATGCCTACTATTCCCTTCTTTTTGAGTATTTCCAAACTTCTGTCCACAAAGGAAAAGTCGCAGGCATCCCTGTTTACAAAAATACCGCCTATTTTGTACAGAAACCAACCGAATGCCTTGCCTTTGTTAAAAAGCACCGCTGCCATTAAAAAGTGTATTGTGCGGAAGGGGAAAAGTACAAGGTAGAGTACAAAGTCCATAAGAGAAGTGTGGTTGGACATAAGTATTGCTCTTTTGGGGAGCTTCCTTGAGGCGGATTCACCTGCAAGATATACTTTGGGTTTAAAAAGCAACAAAGCAGGAAGTATACCCGTGAGTTTAACAAAACCCAATATTAATTTGCTTACTTTCTGACCGGATTTCATATCATAAATGCCTTTCTATGTATTGACAAAAATCGTGTATTGTGTAGCGGAGTTCATCCTTCCCGGAGGCGGTTATGGAAAACTCTTCCGCCAGGGCGTTTAGTATGGAGAAATACTGCATACTGTCGGCTCCCAAGTCTATCATCACGTTGGTTTCGGGAGTGATTTTTGAAACGTCAGTGTCGAGGATTGCGGCAACAATTGCCTTTACCCTTTCCAAAAGCTCCCGGTTGTAAACGGTTTCATCCTCCGAGGGAATTTCATCTGATTTTTTAAAGTCGGACAGGGTGATATTGCCGTTTTCTATTTCTCGTATAAGATATTTTCTGCTTACTTTAACTGCTGTGGCAGAGGCAATGGGGTCCGTAGTGAAATAGAATTTCTGAACAGCAGATGTAGACGGCAATTTTGTATTTGTATCCATTACCTTATCCACGAGGGCATTGAGCCTTGAGGGGGACATATACTTTGATATCTGTACAATCATTGTTATGAGCTTTTTGCCATTTTCTTCAAGACCGAGAATACTGAAATTTTCCGCTTCGGGCAGGAAGAAGCTCTGTTCGGTAAGGTCGGGGTTTATATTTTCGCCGCTTTCGCCTATTATCATATCGCCGACACGACCTTTGATGTAGTACACGCCGTCTTTGTATTCCATATTGTCGCCGGTGTTAAACCATTCGTCCTCATTTACGGCTTCGCCCTCAATCCATATTTTGTCGCAAACAGAAGAACCCTTTACAAGCAAAATGCCGTTTTCGTCTATTTTGTATTCAACAGAAGCAAAAGGCGCACCGATGGAGTTTAAGTTTTTGTGCTTTGGCTTCATTCTCAGTTCCACGGAGGTAATACCGATTTCAGTCATACCGTAGCCGTTGTGAAGGTTGTAGCCTATACCGTTGAAAAGTTCAAGGGCAGACTGCCTTAAGAAGCTTCCGCCGCTGATGCAGAATCTTACGGATTGACCAAAAAGCTCGCCTGTAATTTCCTTCATTATCTTCTGAGAGAGCTTCATACCCCAATGGGGGAATATATTTTGAAGTTTTGTGCAGAGCTTAAGTCCTTTTTGGAACTTCTTTTGGGTTTTTTCACCCTTTTGCTTTACCTTTTTGAGTATGGTTTTTTCTATGGTGTGCCAAAGAAGGGGAACACCAAAAACATGGGTTACTTCGTGCTTTTGACAAGTTTTGACAATTGTTTCCGGGGACATATTTTTGAGGAAAACAACTGTCTGCCCGTAGAAAGTAAACCAAAAGTATACCGCAATAAGACCGAATATATGATAGAAAGGTAAAAATGCCAACTGTTTGATTTTACCTTTGCATGGTTCTGCAATTTCGGGATATTTGTCTATAAAGGACTGAACATTAAGAATCTGCGCCGAGAATCTTGCTCCCGAATAAAAACAGATTACTTCCTTGAGAGAGGTTGCCGATGTGGAAAGAGCAATTTCATCTTCAAAGTCACCGTCGAATCGGTTGTCGGTTCGAAGAGAGGATATATCTATAAATTCTCCCGAAAGTTCGGTAGATTCTTTACCTATAATATATGTAATATTGAGGCGTTTCAGTGCCGCCTGAGAAAGAGCCTTGGGATGACGGCAGTTAACAAGGTAGGGCTTGTTTCCGCTTCTTAAGATTGACCAGAACGCTACAATCCACTCGGGGCAGTTTTCCATATCCAGAGCTACGTAGCCGTGGGTAGAGCCTATTTTGTCTTTTAATGCACAGGATGCCTCCTCGATGAGGGCTTTGGTTTCTTTGTATGTTTGGGTACATATGCGGTAACCATCTGTATATTCGGACAGTACAGCATCCTGATTAAACATTATGGAGTAGAGAGCTTTAAAATTCTTTTCGGAATTTTCCAGCAACATACTGTTCTGAGCTATAATTTTCTTAAGCAATTTGTTCATTTCTGATTTCCTATCTTTAAAAATTATGTTTTTAAAAACTTCAGCAATAATTGTCTAATTATATCATATTATAAGAGAAAAAGCAATATATTCGAAATAAAATGCAAAGAAGCCCGGACTTATAGTCCGGACTTCGCAGACTGTCGAAAAAGTCCAGAAAAATC
>CAYXPV010000078.1:0-7192 GCA_964467285.1 uncultured Oscillospiraceae bacterium | reverse complement strand
ACATGCCTTAAGCACCCAGTCGTAAAGAGGTCTGTGGTCCTCAAATTCCAATGAGCAAAGGGAGTGTGTTACACCTTCTGCCGTATCGGAAATGGGGTGTGCAAAGTCATACATGGGGTAAACGCACCACTTGTCACCTGTGCGGTGGTGGGTTGCGTGAAGAACTCTGTATATAACCGGGTCACGCATATTAATGTTACCGGAAGCCATATCTATCTTTGCACGAAGCACCTTGGAGCCGGTTTCAAATTCACCGTCGGTCATTCTTTGGAATAAATCGAGATTTTCCTCCACGCTTCTGTTGCGGTAGGGGCTTTCCTTGCCGGGTTCGGTAAGAGTACCTCTGTACTCTCTTATTTCCTCGGCGGTAAGGTCATCTACATATGCAAGACCTTTCTTTATAAGCTTAACTGCACATTCGTATATTTCGGGGAAATAGTCCGAAGCATAGTATACGTTGTCCCAGTTAAAGCCAAGCCACTTGATATCCTCCATAATGGAGTCAACGTATTCTACATCTTCCTTAGTGGGATTGGTATCGTCAAGTCTTAAGTTACAGGTACCCTTGTACTTCTTTGCTGTGGAGAAGTCAATGTTTATAGCCTTAACGTGACCTATATGAAGATAGCCGTTGGGCTCGGGGGGAAATCTTGTCTGTACCTTGTCATAAACCTTTTCGGCAAGGTCCTTGTCTATGGCATCATGTATAAAGTTGGAAACGGGTGCGTCCATTAGCTAATCGCTCCTTTGTATGCTGAAATTCTGTTTAATACTCTTTCCTTGCCGATTGTTTTCATTATGGAGTACAAATCGGGGGATTTGGTTCTGCCTGTAACCGCAACGCGGATTACATTACTTACATCACCCACGTGACCTTTGAAAGCATCGGGGTTCTGCTTATATTCTTTAACTTCTCTTGCAAAGCCGTGCTTTTCGGCAACGTCTTTAAGGGAATTGAACCATTCGTTGTTGTCGGGAGCTTCCTCATAGGTGGAAGCGTAGGTGTCGAGGATTGCGCATATATCTTCCTTTGCAATATTCGGAACTTCGTCATACTTGCCGTCGAAAAGTTCGTCAAACATAAAGGAAAATGCACCTCTTACCTCGGACCACTTGCCAATGTCCTTACGGGGCTTGTCGGGGTTGCGGTCAAAGTTAAACATTGCGATAGAGAAGGCTTCATCTCTTGTAAGGAGAGTGTAGAGTTCTTCGTCATACTGCTTTGCCCATTCTGTGGCAAGCGCATATACCTTGTCTGCTGTGTAGGATGCAATTTTATTCTTGCATATATCGTTGAGCTTTACAAGGTCAAAAAGTGCGCCGGAGTTACTCATTTTGTTCATTTCAAGCTTGAACTCTGTCCAGGGAGCATTTTTGTTTGCTCTGCGGAAGTCCTCAAAGGTGTAGTTTGCAAGGTTTAAAAGATACTCTATAACACCGTCTACGGGGTAGCCCTCGTCGGAATACCAGGTAACAGCCGCTTCCGGGTCCTTACGCTTGGAAATCTTACGTTTGCCGCCTTCGTCCTCCTTCATAATAGGTGCGATGTGAGCATACTTAGGGCATTTGAGACCAAGCATGGAGAACATCTGTATATGAATGGGAACGGAGGAAATCCACTCGTCACCACGGATAACGTTGGTAGTTCTCATAAGGTGGTCGTCCACAACGTGTGCAAAGTGGTATGTGGGGATTCCGTCGGATTTTAAGATAACAACATCAACGATATTTTCGGGAAGCTCAATTTTGCCTCTTATGCCGTCTTTGAAGTTAATTCTCTTGTCCTCGCTACCGGGGGATTTGAGTCTTAACACATATGTCTTGCCCTCTTTGATATTGGCTTCTATTTCTTCAAAGCTAAGTTCACGGCAATATGCGTGCTTTCCGTGATATCCGGGGAGAATCTTCTCAGCTTCCTGCTCTTCACGGATTTTTGCCAGAGTTTCTTCGGAGCAGAAGCATGGATATGCTTTGCCTTCCTCTACCAGCTTCTTTGCGAAGCACTGATAGATTTCGGCTCTCTGGCTCTGCTTGTAGGGGCCGTAGGCACCTTCTTCCTTGTCGAAATCCACAAAGCCTTCGTCAATCTGTATTCCAAAGGACTTAAGACCTTCTATAATCTTTGATACACCGTCGTCCACTTCACGCTTTTTGTCGGTGTCCTCAATACGAAGTATAAACTTACCGCCGCTTTGGTGAGCAATTCTCTCGGAGATAAGTGCCGCAAAAAGACCGCCTATGTGCAAAAAGCCTGTGGGGCTGGGTGCAAAACGGGTAATCTTGGCTTCTTCCCCAAGGTCGCGTTGGGGATAGATTGCTTCGTAATCTTCAATTGTCTTATCGATGTGTGGGAACAAAAGTTCCGCAAGCTTCTGATAGTCCACTAAAATCATTCCTTTATTTAAATATAGTCACAAATTTCTACCCTATATAATAACACAAAATACACCGGTTGTCAAAATTTTTGTTGATGTATTTTTCTGTTTTTTGCAAACTGCGATGGTGACAAGCCCGAATATTTTTTAAACATTGCACTAAAGGCGTACACATTGTCAAATCCGAGCCTTTCGGCAATCTCCCCTACGGATGCCACATCGTAAAGAAGCATGGTTTTGGCTTTTTCTATTCTTAAGCGGTTTTTATATACTATCGGGGGCATTTTGTATTCCCGGGCAAATTTTCTTCTTAATTGGGACTGGCTCATAAAGCAAAGTTCTGCCAGATGTGCTGTGCTGGTGTTTTCGGTAAAATGGGACTCTATGAAGTCTACCGCAGGCTGAATTGTGCTTTTGGCTTTAACCCTTTCCGCAAGCTCCCCCGACAAAATGCCACAAAGCTTAAAAAGTGCCGACATTGCCCCGAAATAGTCGGAATGAGTATTTCCGTCACAGAAATCCGCAATCTCCTTTACACAATCCCGTGCTTCATCACTGTTTTGCAGAACAACGGGGAATTCCCCGAATGACACACCGCCCGATATGTCAAACTCAACCTGAGTGCATTTTGCCGTTTCGGTCATTATTTCGTATCGGTGAACAGACCCTTTGGGAAGATATATTACATCACCGGCTACGGCTGTAAAGTGCTTTCTTTCGAAGGAATATTTATATATGCCCTCTTCAATATACAAGCAGGAGTGCCGACCTCTTCCGCACACGCTCCCCTTCATACCTTTGGGAACATAATTCATTGCAAAAATAAGCTTTACATTTAAATTTTCAAACTCTTCTCCGGGAAACTTTTTCATCTTTTTCATCTTACTCACCATCCTGCTCAAATTATATATCAATTAGCTTATATTCGTCAATATTATGCGTGTATTTTATAAATAATTGCTCACATTATGTATTTTATCCTCTTTACTTAAAAGCTATAATTAAAGAAAAGGTTGTAAAGGAGATAAAACAAATGACAGATAAAGAAATTGCTACCCTTAAAGAAAAATATATTTCGGGAAGCTATGCACCGTACAATGTAATCAGAATCCATTGCCCCGAAGAAGGTACGGACTGCTCCGAATATATAAATAAAACCATCGAGGGTGCAGATGACCATACCATAATTTCCTTTGATACGGGACGCTATCTCATAAAAACCTTTGCTCTTGTAAAGGGTAAAAAAGATATAGTTATAGAGGGTAACAACTCTGTTTTCCTCCAATACTACGACAGCCACGACTACGGCAAAAATGCCTCACACATATTGCACATAGAAGAGTGCAGCGATGTGGTAATACGCAACATCATCGTAGACACATCTTCTCCCACCCAGATTTCAGGAACCGTGGTAGATGTATCGGAGGACTCCCTTGATGTAAAGGTTACAGACAGAATACCCTTTACCGGAAATGAACACGGTTGCATAGGATATTCCCATTCGCCTTATGCATACTGCACCCACGCTATAGCACGCTCTTCGGCAAAGGTTGAACCCTTCTACGCATATATCGGCGGCGAAATCCCCACAACCAACCCCGTTCCGGCACCCCTTGAATGTAAAAAAATCGGTGATGATATTCTTCGTCTTAAAAACCTGTACAACCAACGAAACGGAAATCCCTACCCCGAGGACAATGATTTTGAAGTGGGAACTCCCTTTTCCATCAGATATATTTACTACGGTCCTGCGGCATTTGTATTCCGCAACGCCGGCAATGTGCTTATTGAAGATGTACGCATAGTAAACTTTGGCGGTATGGGCTTTGTGGTGCTTCCAAGGTGCAGTAACTTTACATTCAACCGTCTTGAAATTGTCCCCAAGGAGCCCGATATTCACCATTATTCCACCTTGGCAGACGGAATACACACAACAGGCTTGGCAGGAAAGCTTATTATTAAAAATTCTGTTTTCCGTAACTTAGGTGATGACTCATTAAATGTACACTCTCAGGTTATGAAGGCAAAAAAGGTAAGAGAGGACAAAATAGAAATCTACTACGACAAGAAAAAGCCCCATATTTCACCCTATTGGGCAGATGAGGGCGATGTACTGTGTGTGTATGACGGAAAAACCTACGAGCGTAAAGCCGATGTCAGGGTTAAAAGCTTTAAAGATAATATCATTTTGGCAGACGAAAACCACGGCATAAATGAAGAGGACTTTATTGTAAACAACAGCTACAGAGCCGAAATTCTGGTTGAAAACTGTGTTTCCTACAATATGCGTGGCAGAGCCTTTATTACCTGCGGTGCAAAAAGTATGACTATAAGGAACTGCGAATTCTACAACACAAACGGATGCGCTCTGTATATGACAACTGCCTTTAACGGCTGGCTGGAGGGTGCGCAGGTGGAAAATGTGGAATTTTGCAATAACTACATACGCGGTTGCGACATATGGAGTGACGAAAACACCTCGGTCATAAGTGCAAAGGTAAGGACAGCCGCCATAGGCTTTGAATCGAACAGCAGCATTCCCAAGCTTCACAGCAATATGCACCTCCACGACAATGTATTTGAAAACATAAACGGTCAGCTTGTGGGTATAGACTACACAGACGGCGTAGTGGTGGAAAACAATACTTTTGTAAACTGCAATACCCCAAAAGAAAAAATACAGTTTACATACTGCAAAAATTGTACCGAAAAAAATAACATTGATGTACAGTAAAAAAGATTGATATTATTCCTTACATTTGCTATAATATTGTCAAACTCAAAGGAGGTTATCATTATGTACAATGAAATACAGGAATTTATACTGAAAAAGCAGGAGCTCAACTGCGAAAGAATCGGAGATTTATTCCCCCACACAACAGAAAACGGAAAATATGACAGAAACGAACATTGCGGATGGACGGGCGGTTTTTATGCCGGTTTAAACTACCTTTGCTATGAAATGTCCGGCAAAGAGATTTTCAAAGAAACAAACGACAAGCTCATTGACCGTCTGGAAAAGATTCTGGAAAAACACGGTAAGGGCTTATCTCACGATATAGGTATGCTTTTTACACCTTCTACCTATGCAAAATATGTGCTTTTTAAAGACGAGCGAGCCAAGGAAATTACCCTTAAGGCAGGCTATGCACTTTGTGAAAGATTCAAACCCGAAGGCGGCTACATACAAGCATGGGACCAGTGGGGCGACACGGAATTCGGAAAAAACAATCTCTACAGAATGATTGTTGACTGTCTTTTCAATCTTCCCCTCTTGTTCCGTTGCTACGAGCTTTCCGGTGACAAGAAGTTCTACGACATAGCATACACCCACGCAAAAACAGCACAGAAATATCTTGTTCGTGATGATTACACCACGGCTCACACCTTTGTTTTCAACCCCGACGGAACCCCCAGAATGCAGCAGACACTTCAGGGACACACCGATACTTCCTGCTGGTCAAGAGGTCAGGGCTGGGCAACAACAGGCTTTGCATGGGCATACAAATTCACCAAGGACGAAAGCTTCCTTGAAACTTCCAAAAAATGCGCAGAAAAGTTCCTGGAGCTTACTGAAGACAACCTTATTCCCAAGTGGGATTTTGACTACAAGGGCGTTCATGCCGCACCTCGCGACACATCTGCCGCATCAATTATAGGTCTTGGCTTTATGGAGCTTTATGATGCAACAGGTGACGAAAGCTACAAGGAAACTGCAGAAAAGATACTTCTTGAACTCTACAACAACTACGCCACAAAGTATGAATACAAAACCGAAGGATTGCTCACAGAAGGAAGTGGATTTGTGGGCAACCTTATAAACATAAATGTATCCTTAATTTACGGTGATTACTGTTTTGCCGAACTCCTCACAAGACTTATGGGTAAATCCAAGGGTTACTGGTAATACAAAAGCGAGGAATAAAATATGCTTTACAACGGCAAAAAAATATATGAGGAGGCTCCCGAAACGGGTGACAGCTACCGCAGAGCATACAACGAAGGCGTGGAAGCATTTATAGATAAGCTTAACAAAGACGGCAAAGAAAAGCGCCAAAGCTTTATGCCACCGGAAACCTTCCCGGATAAAATCGAAGAATACAGAGCAATGTATACCAAAATGCTGGGTATTGATAAAATCGACAGTTCCGACTGCCCTCTGCCCGAAAAAACCTTCGTGGCATCTGACGATATGTGCGATATATACCGCCTTACGGTATATGTTACAAAGGAAATACCCTTCTATGCAATGCTCTTTGTACCCCACGGCTTAAAGAATAAAGCTCCCCTTGCGGTAGTGCAACACGGCGGAGGGGGTTCACCGGAGCTTTGCATGGATTTAATAGGCGACAACAACTATAACAACACAGGACTTAGAATTTTGGAAAGAGGTGCTGTAGTTCTTGCACCTCAGCTTATGATATGGTCACTTAAAGGTGTGGAACACGGACACCAGAGTGATGTGGTGTACGACAGGGACAAAACCGACACTAATCTCAAACGTTTCGGCTTAAGTATCACCGGACTTGAGATTAAAGGTATAATGAATTGCATTGACTACGCCTCGAAGCTTGACATGGTGGATTCAAATCATATTGGAATGGTAGGTCTTTCCTACGGCGGATATTTTACCATGCATACCATGGCGGCAGACAAGAGGATAAATGTAGGTCTTAACTGTGCTTGCTTTAATGACAGAGATGTCTATCCATGGCAGAGCTGGACGTACCCAAATTCCGGAAACACCTTCCACGATGCGGAAGTTGCAGCCCTTTGCGCACCTCGCAAGCTCTACATATCCATAGGCAAAGAGGATA
>CAYXPV010000077.1:0-7202 GCA_964467285.1 uncultured Oscillospiraceae bacterium | reverse complement strand
CTTCAAGTAACCACGCCATATGATTGATACCTGCAATCTTATCTCTGCAATCGCTTAAGTCAAGACCTAAGGTATCGCCAAGGCTCATTGTGCATACCTGAACGCTGTGGCAAAGACCTACGGTTTTAACATTTGTATATCTTTGCATATAGCCTGCAAGCATTGCCATGGGGTTTGTGTAATTTAAAAACCAGGCATCGGGGCAAACCTCTTCCATATCGTCGGCAAAGTCTTTAAGTACGGGGATTGTCCTTAAAGCACGCATAATACCGCCGATTCCCAGAGTGTCGGCAATAGTCTGGCGAAGGCCGTACTTCTTGGGTATTTCAAAGTCTATAATAGTGCATGGGTCGTAGAAGCCTACCTGAATGGCATTTACCACAAAGCTTGCACCACGAAGGGCTTCCTTGCGGTTTTCCACGCCAAGGTAGGATTTAACGGTTGCTCTGCCTTCGTTTACATTGTTGTTAAGGGCTTCAATGAGAATTTTGCTTTCCTCAAGTCTTTCGCCGTCTATGTCGTAGAGGGCAATTTCTATATTTTGCATACACTCGGTGAGCATACAGTCACCAAGTACATTTTTAGCAAAAACGGTGCTTCCTGCACCCATGAATGTGACTTTCATAATATAATTCCTCTCAAGAGATTATTTAAAAGATGCTGTTATAAAACTCATTTACTTTGTCTGTATAACCTTTGCTATCCACATAAAAGCTCATGCCGTGGGAAGCTTCAGGCACGGTAAATATATCCTTGCGGCTTGCACTTGATTTGTGGCACAGGTGGCTCATGGAGTGTGGCACAAAGGTATCGCCCTCGCCGTGGATAAAGAGTATGGGTATGGAGCTTTTTTCAAGGGAAGCTGTGGCTGATGATTCCTCGGGGTTGAATCCACCGAAAATACGTGCTCCAAGTTTTAAGAAAAAGTAGGCAAGCTTTGGCGGAAACTTCATTTGCTTTGATACTTCAAGGAGTATTTCCTTGGGTGAGGAGAAACCGCAGTCTGCCACAATACCCTTTACGTTTTCCGGTGGCACTATGTCGGATGCCATCATTACTGTGGCGGCACCCATGGAAAGACCTACCAGCACAATTTGAATATTATTTCCGAAACGGTTTTTCAGGTAGTTAACCCACTCCAGACAATCGTAGCGTTCCTTTATGCCGAAGCTTATGGTTTTACCGTCGCTTTTGCCGTGGGCTCTCTGGTCGCAGAGCAATACATTAAGACCGTACTCTTTGGAAATTTTAAAACCGCCGTTTCCGTCACGGAAGGCGTTGCTTCTGTACCCGTGAAACATAAGGGCAACAGGGGCACCGTCTTTGAAGTGGTAGTATCTTCCGTAGAGGCTTAAGTTGTCTTTGGATTTTATGGTTACAGGTTCAAAGGGAGTATCCATAAGGGCAAGGATATTTTGTACTATCTTTTCCTTATGGTTCGAGCCGGGCACATCGTAGGGATTGGCCTGTCTTGCCGTTACCCTGCGGAAGGTGTACCAATATGCACCGTATAAAGCGGCAAAAAATATTAAGATGATAGCTGAAAGTGTAATTAATATTATATACATATCTGCCTCCGTGTTGATGTTTTAATAATATCAATTTTGGAAAATAAAGTCAACAACACGGTTTAATTATTGACAAATTAAACATAAAATATGCGTTTTAAATTTCTTGCCTTTATTTGATTTTCTTAACGCATTTCGGGTCTGCCTTGGGGAAATAGGTAATTCTTAAGTTGGTACATCCGTAGGGCTCTAATACCAAAGGCAGTTTCTTTGTAACTCTCTGGTACTTTCCGTATGGCTCAAAGGTTTTGCATTGATAGGGTGCCCACATATCCGGTGCCTTGTAGCAATGGGTGTGTAGACGTATGGGGGCGTTTTCCCATACATAGCCTTGGGGTTCAATTTCTTCTATATGGAAGTCGTCTTGACTTATGTTTTCGTCAAGGGCTATGTTCCATGAAAAGGCGTGCCTGAGCATACCGTTACGTTCGTGGATATCTGCCACATCCGGAATGTCATAATATGGATTAACGTTATACCAACTCCAGCCTTCGGGAAGCTTTGTCATAGGTCTGCCTTCTGTTTCTTCCCATATTTCGGGAACGTGGTAGGAATACACCAATGCACCGTATTTTACCGCAAGAGGTAATTTTGATGATGCCTTGGTGTCGTCTACGGTTATAATTTCTATCTTTGCTTCAAACTGAATTTCCAGTTTGTCACCCTCGTTCCAGTTGTTTTCTATGGTTACGAAGCCTTCTTCGGCTTTGGGAGCTTCTATTGGATTTCCGTTGAGCTTCAGTCTGTAGCTTTCAGCCCAGGTTGGGATTCTGAGCTTCATTGCAAAAGCTTTGTTGCATTGGAACTCAAATTCTGCCTTGTTGCGAAAAGGGTACATGGTATTTACTTTAAGGGCAATATCCTTGTACTTAAGGGAGCAGGGTCCGTATGCCATTACACATATGCTGTCATTTTCTCCATAGAGAAGCATACCCCTTACAAATTCGGGAACTATTACCACAGAGTTTACGGGGCAACAGGACACGGGAAAACAGGGTGCATATACCTGGTCGTCACGCATACTGCCTGAGGAATCCATGGTGGCATATACCTGATTGGGTGCGGAAAGGTAGGCTATGGCTTTTTCGTCTTTCTTACGTGCGCCCTGGGCAGCATTGTAGAAAACCTCTTCCATATATTCACCGTACTTTGCTTTGCCTGTAATGCAGCTCATATGGGAGTACATCAAGTTATATACCGTAAAAGAGCAGTATTCCGACTCGGCAACGGAGCTTACAGGGCTTAAGAACTCTGCCATACTTACAGCGCCGCCTGTTATGTGCATAGCGTTTTGCCTTATGTCCTCTATTCTTTTTTCCGTTGCTCTGAGATAGTCCTCTTTGCCGGTTACGGAGTATACCAGTGCAGGAAGCCGGGTATTGGTGCCGGCACCTGCAGAATGGTTTGAATTGTAGTAAAATTCACCCTCCAGCATACTTTTGTAGGAGTTGCCGAAGATGTCATGTTCACACAGATAATTCTGATAGTCCTCGCAGAATTCCACCAGGCGTTCGTCCCCGGTAAGTCTGTAAACTTCCACCATTATCTCGGTTATGTAAGGACCTGCGTAGGCAGTTTTGCGGTCACCTGCCCATTCCCTTACAAACCACAGCATACATTTGTAAACGGCATCAAGCACATCCTCTCTGCCTGTTGCTTCATAGAAGGCAAGAAGAGCTCTCATGCCGCAGGAGGTTCCCCAGGCGTTGTAGTCCTCATAGCGGTTTGCAATGTCGCTTTCTTCGGGGTATGTACCAAGGTAACCGTCGCTGCATTGCCTTTTAAGAACGCCCTCAACCCAGTCTGTGGCAGTTTTTATCATATCTGCATCGTTAAGTGTAAATGCGTGCTGAATGTATCCGGTCCAGTAGTTTCCCGATATTTCCGCACCCCAGCCGATAGCTTCGGTTTTGCTCCATGCAGGAACATTAAAGTCCCGAAGGTAGGGGGCTTCTATCATTTCGGGTTCCAGTTTGTATAAGTTACCCGCCATACCCTCTTTGCCTATGAGCATTTGCTCTTTTAAAAATCCTTCTGCTTTAATGGCTCCCAAAGGAAAGCGGTTGTATTTATTATAATCTTTCATAAGGACACTCCTCTCGATGATTATATTATGGTACAAAAGCCATAGAATGTCAAGGTATGTCGGGTTTGTGTTTTTTTGTGAAAATTCAAAACAGATATTGATTTGCAAGGCACCAAGTGGTAATATGAAAATATATTGTACCCGAAAAGGAGGCTTTGATATGGATTTTAAAAACATAGACAAAAAATACAGGTTTGTTCCCTTTTGGTCATGGAACGAAAAGCTTGACACGGAAGAAACAGCCCGTCAGATAGAAATTATGGATAAAATCGGCATCGGTGGATATTTTATGCATGCCAGAGGCGGTCTTGAAACCGAGTATATGGGCGAGGAATGGTTCGACAATGTTGCCGTTGGTATAACCGAGGGTAAAAACCGCGGTATGGAGGCATGGGCATACGATGAAAACGGCTGGCCCTCAGGTTTTGGAAACGGTATGGTAAACGGTCTTGGAGTGGAGTATCAGCAAAAGTACCTTCGCTGTGAAAAGTACACCGAAGATGGTGAAAATACAATCTGCATTAAAGACGGCTACCGTTTTTATTACGATGTAAACCCATTTTATGTTGATACTTTAAGCGAAAAGGTAATAGCCTGTTTTATAGAAAAGATATATGAGCCCTACTACGAAAAATTCGGTTCAACCTTTAAGGGCTTTTTTACTGACGAACCTCAGATTTCCCGAAACGGTATTCCCTGGAGTTTTACTCTTCCCGAAGAATACCAAAAAGCCTATGGTGAGGATTTACTTGGAGTACTTATTGAACTTTTTGAAAATACGGGTGATTACAAAAACACAAGAATTAAGTTCTATAAGCTTATTACGGATTTGTTCTCAAAGAACTTTATGAAGCAGATATACGACTGGTGTACAGAGCACAACTTGGAAATTACAGGTCACCTTGTGTGCGAAAACACACCCGGTTGGCAGCTTGTGTCAAACGGTGCGTGTATGCCTCATTACGAATATCTGCATATGCCCGGTATTGATTTTCTCGGCAGAGTGCCCGAACCGGTTTTACCCCTTCAGGTAAGCTCCGTATGTCATCAGCTTGGCAGAAAGGCAATACTTACGGAAACCTACGGCGTAAGCGGACACAGCGTGGAATTTGACGAGTTTAAACATATGACCGAGTGGCAGTTTGTCCGTGGAATTACAAGGGTTTGTCCTCATCTTGAGGGCTATTCCTTGCGAGGTATCCGCAAGAGAGATTATCCTCCGGCAATGTTCTATCAGCAGCCCTGGTGGGAGGAATACAAAACTTTTGTTGATGCAATGTCAAGAGTGGGTATGCTTCTTTGCGAGGGTGAGGTTTGTTGCGATACACTTCTTATGCATCCCCAGACTACAGCCTGGACCTTATGCACAGGATTTAATATCGAAGAAATTGACGAAGAGTTAAAGGATTTCTTTGAGGATATAGAATGTTTGGAAAGAAAACAGCTTATGTTCCACTTAGGTGACGAAACTGTTATGGAACGTCACGGAAGGGTTGAAGGAAATGAGCTTGTAATAGGTTGTCAGCGCTACAAGAGAGTGCTTCTTACCAAGCATACCTGCTTTATGGAAAACACCCAAAGGCTTCTTGATGAGTTTAAGGCGAACGGCGGTATAATTACAACCGCAAGTGAGGTAGAGGCAAATACAATTTGCGATAACCCTGCACTTACATATACCTTCCGTAAGTTTGATGACTTTGATATGCATTATTTTGTAAATGAAACCGAGGAAAAGGTGGTAGCCAATATATCAAAAGGAAGCAAAATTCTTGACCAGGTAACGGGAGAACTTATTCCATTTGACGGCAAGCATACTTTCCAAAAGTGGGAGAGTATAGTGGTTATAGATGACGGCAGTCCCCGTGAAAAATCCAAAGAAAGTCAAAACCTTCTTCCCCTTGATATTTCCGGTGAATGGCAGGTAAAGTCTTACGGAGATAACGTACTTACCATAGATAAGTGTGATGTGTACTTTGATGGTGAGCTTAAGGCAAAAGGCGAAAGTGTAATAGAAGTTATTGACATGGCGTGTGCCTTAAAACGCAAGGTTAATATTCGCATTGAGTACAAGTTCAACTGCGCATACATTCCCGAAAGAATTCAGCTTGTGTGCGAAACTCCCCATAAGTTTGACATCAGGGTAAACGGCAAGGCCTTAGACATGACAGATATGGGATATTATGTAGACAAGGCGTTCAGACGTCTTGATATTGCAAGCTTTGTTAAGGAAGGCGTAAATACGGTAAGTATGGAGATAGACTATACGCCGCCCAAGGAGCTTCTGGATAATATCGAAAAGGCTCTTGTGTTTGAAAGCGAAAGGAACAAGCTGACCTATGACGTGGAAATGGAACCTATCTATATTGTGGGTGATTTCGGTGTTGTCATAGGCGGTGAAGTTAGTTACCTGGAAAGAAATGCAATCCGCGTAAAAGATGACTTCACTCTGACGCCGCCTGTTAAAACAGTTAAGCTTTCCAATATAGAACAACAGGGCTTCCTCTTCTATGCGGGAAGGCTTACTCTTAAGAAAAAGATTTACCTTACAGATGTCAATCGTAAACTTGCATTCAGCAAAAAGGGTGTAAATGCCGTTAAAGTACGAGTAAACGGAAAAGATGGGGGAACGCTTATGTGGACTCCCTATGAAATGGATTTGTCGCCATATCTTAAGGAAGGGGACAACGAGATTGAACTTACCCTTGTAAATAACTTAAGAAACCTTATGGGACCTCACCATTCACCGATAGGTGAGGATAGACATCCAGGACCAAGAAGTTTCCGTAAACTCCCGAGTGTGTGGACAAATATGCAGGAATACGACTGGAATGACGATTACTGTATTACAGAGTTTACATTAGAATAATATCCATAATAAAAACCCCTCTCACGAGGGGCTTTTATTATGGATTATTTAATTACTTTTGCAGCACATTCGGTACAGAAGTTAGCTCCGGGTGCAAGTGGTGCTCCGCAATTTGTGCAGAAACGAGGTTGGTTTGCTTCGTTTGGTTCAACCTGCTGTGCAATTTCTGCAGGAGAACTTACGGGATTAACTGCTTCTGCCGGATAATCTGCAGGAGCGATTGACGGGGTTGAATATTCCACAGGAGCGCTTGCTTCGGGAATAACAGGTGCTTCTTCCCGTTCTACTCTTTTAATAGTCTTAATCTTACTCCACTTTTTGCGGAAGATGAGAAATCCTATAAGGAGTCCTACGATGATTACCATACCGCCTGCAATACCAAGTATAATCTTAAGCCACAGATAGGGGTCTATCTCTTTACCGCGTCCGTTGGCTTCAGCTTCCATAACAATGTCGTAGCTTCCGTCACCGTCGTTGTCTATATTGAGGGTGGTGGTGTCGTCAACTGTTGCCACGGTGTCTATGGCAGTTCTTTTGGTTATCTTGATGTTTTTAAAGGTACGCTTGTCTGTATAGTCACCTTCTTCATCCATAAACTGAATGGTGTAGGTCATCTTACCTTTTCCGGTACCTTCAATCTGAATATCGTAATCGGGACCTTCTTTAAGTCTTAATATCTTGG
>CAYXPV010000076.1:0-7213 GCA_964467285.1 uncultured Oscillospiraceae bacterium | reverse complement strand
CCAGCAGTTGCTGCCGATATTCCTCATACTTCATTGCTTCATAATCATTCATTACCAGCGCCTGGGGAATAACAATTCGCTCGGGCAGGTCCTTGGCAACATCCGCAACTCGTCTTCTGATCATTAAAGCCGAAAGAATGGGTTCAATCTTTTCCGCTCCCAGCAGATCATCGCTATACATTGCTTCAAATTCACGCCGTGTGCCAAGACATCCGGGCATAGAGAAGTCCAGTAGTGACCAGATATCTGTTATGTGATTTTCAAAAGGGGTGCCCGTGACGGCAATACTTGCCCGGTGCGGGATACTCTTGACTGCATTTGTACGATTGGCAGCAGGATTCTTGATATTCTGCGCTTCATCCAACACAAGCAGATCCCATTCGATCATCCTCAAAATAGAATTATCATTGACTGCGGCGCTGTACGATGTAACTACTACGTCATAGGCAAGGAAGTCCTTGTATCGTCCGGTTCGATCTGAGCCATGATGAACCAAAACCTCGATCTCGGGGGCGAATTTTCTGATTTCTCGGTTCCAGTTTTCCAGCAATGACACGGGGGCAACAACAAGATAGGGTGCCTGCTTCTGTGATAGACGAGACTGGAAGAGTGTAATGACCTGCAGCGTTTTACCAAGACCCATCTCGTCGCCCAGAATGCATCCACAGTCATCTCCGGTTATATGTTTTAACCAATTAAAGCCCGTGCTCTGATACGGATAAAGGGTTGCTTCAATGCCTACGGGAATGTTGGCAGCCTCCACAGCCGAGTCTTTTAGAACATGGTGTGCCTCATCAATCACACTTACTTCTGGGTGGATCCGTGAGTAATTAATCAAATGGACATACTGCTTGAATGAGATGATATCAGAACATTCTGCATCGACAGAGCGCAGTGCATCCACAATTAGATGATATGACCCGTCAAAATAAAACCAGCTGTTTCCATCCAGGTAGTGGTCACTACCTCCGGCTGCCGGTGTAGTAACTGTATAGACAATCCCTCTACGTTGAGCCTCGATTCGGTACGTAATTGTTCCACTGTTGACGGAAATAATCAGCTGAGTCGCAACGGGTATTCTTGAAAAACGAACTGTGGGAAAGGAGTCCTGCAACGGTTCCAAAGTTTCAGCAATTGCAGGAATATCTCCTCCGAAGACTATGGAGTAAATTTCTGATGCTGTGAGTGTGGAAATTCCAGAATCATTATCTGAAACGGCTATTGTATTTGCATGTATACACCATCTTGCAGACATTGTACTTTCTCCTTTCCAAGGAAAATGGAGTTGCTCAGATAAGTAATGTGATGAATAAATAGACGGGTGTTTCAATATCCAGCGGAGATAGAGAGGCGTCGCATATGGAGGGCAGTCGCATGCTACTTCAAACTATCAATGACTGCAGAACACTGCTCAACAACTGCTCCAGGGGAAATGATTTTCATCAGAGCTCCGAATTGGAAAAGCCAGCCCCAGAAAGTAGGGCTTATACGGACTTTAACGGTGGCAATAATTTTGTTTTCTCCAGAGGATATCATTTTTACGTTTTCGCCAAATTTATCATAAACCGCACCAATCAGAGAACGATCAAATTCCAGCACCACATCTTCGATCTGTCCGCTGAACATTTTGAACGCCTGCTCGGTATAGGCGGCCACCTCGTTACGCAGGGAAATTGCTTTCTCACAACAGGGTTCTTCAATAATCTTCACGCCGTCCATACGGTCGATGCGGTAGTTGGATGTGCTGTCATGACGAGCGCTGTAGCAGGTTAGATAATAGTTATCTTCGTTGAAAACCAATGCGATAGGTTCAACCACATAATGGTGGCCATCACGCCGATATACGCGCTCGCCGTTTTCATTTAGGTCGTAGTAGAGGAAGATAACTTTCTTCTGCGATAAAATTGCTTCTTCAAGGGTGTCAACGGAGTAGAGGATCTTCTCGTTACTGTGTTTGCGAGTGTTGAAACAGACCATGTTGCGTTTTAACACTTCGCCGCGGTGGGAACCTGCTAAAGCAGCAATCTTTACAATCAGATCTTCGGATTTCTTCTCTGTAATAAAGCTAGAGGCATGGACTGCATCAATCAGAATCTTTAGTTCTGGCACACTGAAGCTGCGATCGGCTACATAATAGGCGTTCTCGTGACCAACAGTAGTAATCATGACCTCATAGCCCAGTTCATTCAGACTATCAACATCTCGTTTGATGATACGGCGATCGCAGTGGATACCCATCGCCTCCATGGCAGCTCCCACTTGACTAGTCGTCATAGGATTTTGTTCATCTGTGTGCTGGCGTAGGAGTTCTATCAATCTAAGAAGTTTCACTTTTCTACGGTTGTCTCGTGCCATAAAGCGCCTCCAACTACTGAAAAAGTTTATATTTCTACATAATATATTCTATCACTAGCCCCAGAGAAAAGCAATAAATAATCCTTACAATTTTCGCCAACTGTACACTTATGTTGACACTTGGCTCCAGCCTGCAAAAACTGCCGCACAGATTGTTGACATCTTATTTTATAACGAATATAATATGCCTACAAACTGTATCAAGTGTTACAGATAGAAAGAGGGTATGTTATGCGGAGTAAGAACAACGAATACTTCGTCTTAATAGAAGGGTTTGTGGACACCTACATGGATAGCTATGGCATTTCTCCCTCCACTCGGGAAATTGCCACCGGAACAGGTCTCTCGACTGCGACGGTTTCTCGCTATATGTCCTACATGCGAGAGCATGGAATGATTGACTATGCAGGCGCACGCAACATCATCACAAAACGGAAACGCATCAGCTCGACAGCTTCCATCAGCGTCCCACTTCTGGGAGCGGTGTCGTGTGGTATTCCGAAGTTTGCAGAGGGAAATATTGAGGAATACGTGCAACTGCCGGTGTCGCTCTTCGGAAAAGGAGAATTCTTTTTGCTACGAGCCAACGGTGATTCCATGATCGAAGCGGGCATAGATCACGGCGATTTGGTCCTTGTTAGATGCCAAGACCACGCCAAGCCTGGACAGATCGTAGTTGCATTGATTGGAGATGATGAAGCAACCCTAAAGCGATTCTTTCCTGAACCCAGCAAAGGTATCATTCGGCTTCACCCAGAGAACAGTATACTCGACGATATCATTGTTGAGGACTGCGTGATCCAAGGTGTGGCTGTTCACGTATTGAAGGATTTGCAATAAGGTCAGGAACTTTTAATGAGGTACAGGCTATCCCTTTCCTGTACTGTGCGTAGTGATTTGATTTTTTGAGATGTGTTTTGAATGTGAAGGGAGATACTTACGATGTGTCGTACAATTACCAGTTCAATGAAAATTATCGATTCCATGTTTGCTTCCAGAAATATGGATACAGCCTCTTATTTGAAGAAAGCAAAACTTCTCCTTGGGTCCTATCGTCATATCTGCTGGGCATCCCAAGGAATGTGCCAAATAGGAACTACCGATGACTACTTAATAAGCGACGATGAAATAGATCATGCACTTGATTACTTGATTAACTTTTCTCCGACGGAAGAGAAACGGATATTTGAGGGCAAGCTCAAAGCGCTCTTCGACGCTAAGTGGATGATGGAATTAGTGGATGAAGCAATGGTACAGGTCAATGAATTTCCAGATGCGGGAGATATGTATTTCAATCTTCTGTCCAAATGCTATCTAAGCAAATTCAGATATGGTGAGAGTGAGTTGTTAGAACTTCTCAATATAGAGAGAAGTACCTATTACGATCGAAAAAAGGAAGCTGTCTTGATATTTGCATGGGCGTTGTGGGGAACAGTACTGCCAAAAACTATGGCAATGTTAGACGACGCAGATTCCTTCCCCGACTAAATCCCGACTTTTTCCCGACTATTTCCCGACTAAATCCCGACCAAATTGATACTGAATCCCCGACTTTTTTCTTGTTATAATGCGCTCGCTGTAACAAGAAAGGCATTCGGGAGCACTCCTGAATAACTTAAACTGGCAAGCCAGCTGGTGCAGCAACAACTGCATCGGCTGGCTTACTTTTTTGGACTAGGAGGTTTTTTGTGATGAACAAGAAGAACGAGAAAATGGTGATGTGTTTGTGTGGAAGATGTGTAAACTCCTTTTTCCAAACTCATAAGTATCGGATCATTCGAGTCGATCCGTACAACCCGATTCGTGAGTCTTGCACGCTGTGCAGGCTGGGCAGAGGATATGACTACATAATTGCCCCGAAGTATACCAAGCGGCCGAATATGGCATCTGTGGGATCTATGGTAATTCGTCAGGAAGCATACGCACAATGAGAGTCAGGAGGTAACGATATGTTTGACACCAATACGCAGTACGCCTTGAATAAGCGAAATGCGAATGCGATCGTGTATGTAGACGCATTCGGTGAGAAGACTGAGATCTCTCCTAAGGCTTTGGGTGAAGATGAGTTCGCTAGGTGGAAAGCTTTAATGGATGCAGAGTTACACGAGGAAGAAAAAGAGGATCATATTTATCATGATCACACTATTAGCTTTGGCGACATATCTTTAGCTGGATATACGGTTCCAGATTATGAAACCATATTGATCGAAGCAGAAGAGCGTAGGGAACGTGAGGAGATAAAAGCTCAACTTGGAGTTGCCTTTTTTACGTGCTTGTCAGATATTCAGCAAGCACGTCTGTGGCTTTATGCCATTGAAGGGATGACAACATATCAAATCAGTGATATTGAAGGAGCAACTCGTCAGGCGGTATGTGCGTCGTTAATTAAAGCAAGAAAAAATATTTTGAATTTCTTCGGAAAAGGGGGTTGCCAAAACGGCATTTTTGCCGCGTATAGTGAAGGGGTAATTAACTGACCTTCGTGAAGCTTGAAAACTGAATATACCTGCAACAGATACCTTCCCATCAAAGCGAGCGAGAGCCCTGAATCTCAGGGAGATTTCGGCTGCCCCCGAAATAACGCCAAGACCTTTGGTGGAGATAATGATACTTCCGTAGCTGAAAGGCGCGGTCCGCGGCGTACCCGGGGGTGGTGAAACTCCAATGAGAGGGATTGGCGATCCTTCGTCTGTTGACTGCCCAATCCGAGGGGTGTTGAGAACAAATGCGGAGACATAATTACAAAAAAGTAATCCGGGTCCAGAGGACAAGCCTTAGGACCCGGTTACATAGCCAAACTATAGAGGAGTACTTATTAATGATAAAAAGAGGAGATATCTTCTACGCAGATTTGGACCAAGGTACTGGTTCTGAACAGAATGGTCGTCGACCGGTTGTGATCCTGCAGAACAACAAAGGAAATCGGCACAGCACTACGACCATTGCAGCTATGATCACTAGTGCCCGAAAAAAGAGTCTGCCAACGCACGTATGGGTAAGAAAAGAAGACTCTGGATTAAAGGAGGACTCCATTGTTTTGTTAGAACAAATCCAAACGCTGGACAAGAAAAGGCTGGTAAATAAAGTGGGACGATTAGGCAAATCTGCCATGAATCAGGTAGATCGGGCAGCTCGCAGAAGCCTCTATCTTGAGCACAGAAAATAAATTTTCAAATTTTGAAAATCGGTGCCGATTCTCACTGGACATTTGAAGGAATTAATGATATAGAAAGACCGGATGGCGAATTCAAACCGCCGGCGGTCTAAGCCCAGAAAGGAGTTCGCTGATGACTTGTTACACCAGTATTGAGCAGTTTCCCGCAACTCTGAGCGCAGAGGAGCTGGCAAAAGCTCTGAATATTTCCATGAGCACATCTTACCGCTTACTGCACAGCAAAGGCTTTCCGGTTGTGAAAATCGGAAAGCGCAGGATGGTCACCAAGCATGACCTGCTGAAATGGATGAGCGAGCAAGTATCTCTCGCATTGAACTAATCGTGCGAGCCTAACCATGTAAACCAAGTAGTATGTATATAGCGAGAATATCTAAGAAAGGAGAACAATGGCGAAAAAACGATGTAACGGCGAAGGAACACTTCGCAAGAAAAGAGATGGCCGGTGGGAAGCGGCCATCATGGATGGATATGATGTTGATGGCAGGCCGAGACGAAAGTACTTCACTGGCCGAACTCGTGCTGAGGTAAAAGCCAAGGTCGATGCATGGAACCTGGCAAGATCTAATGGCTTAGATGTCAGCACGGAATACACCTTTAATGAGTGGTCCCTGATTTGGTTTGATCGTCACAAGGATTCCATTACACCAACTACCCAAGAAAGCTACAAGTACACGCTGAGAAGTCTGCAGGATCATTTTGGCCGGCGGAAAATCAAAGAGATCAAACCCTACGATATTGAGACATACCTGAAGTTGATTCGAGCAGAAGGCAAGTCCCCGACGGCATTAGCACAGCATCGAGGAATGCTCTACCAGATCTTCCATAAAGCTGAAGCAAACGATCTTGTTCACAAAAACCCTGTAGCGTACGCTGATAAGCTTCGAAACCGAGAGCCCAAAAAGCGAAAGGAAGCATTTACTGCAGCCGAGGTGAAATTGTTGATGGAGAATCTTCCGAGAGACCGGATAGGGATGAGCATTCGGCTAATGCTTGGTACAGGCATGAGAGCGCAAGAGATCCTTGCTCTTGAACCGCGTCACATTAAAGAAGATGGATCGCTCATTTCCATTTGCCAAGCGGTCAACCTTGTGAAGGGAACAGTAGTTGTAGGTGTCCCAAAATCGCAGGACAGCTACCGTGATGTTCCGGTACCTCCGCATCTCAGAGAATGTGCAATCTTCCTCCGCACAACGGAAGACAAGTACATATGGGAGGCTGGCAAGCCTGGCACACCGTGCAATCCCTCTCACTTCCGGACGCAGTTCAAAAAAGCAATCGAGCAAGTGGAAGGTGTCCGTGTGTTAACACCACACAGCTGCCGGCATACCTATGTATCTCAGATGCAGGCCTTGGGTGTGGATATACAAACTATCCAGTCGATTGTCGGCCACGCTGACATCGATATGACGGTTCACTACCTCCACGTGCAGGATTCCATCCGCCAGTCAGCTGTAGAAAAGTTCAGCGAGGCTTTTGCAAATTCTCAAAAGTAATCAAAACTCTTGAAAAAGCACTTTTTCATTGTGGGCAAATTGTGGGCAAATTATAGGTAACGATGTCCGCAAACGGACATGCCAAAAATCGAGGTTCGAAAAAACCACAAAAAACAGGAAAAACCACCATTTTTACAAAGAAAAAGTCCTGAAAACCAATGGTTTTCAGGACTAGGTGGTGGAGATAAGC
>CAYXPV010000075.1:0-7331 GCA_964467285.1 uncultured Oscillospiraceae bacterium | reverse complement strand
TGCAGCTCTTATAACTGCACCGACTCCGGCTCTGAGAACAACAGAAAAGCTCAAAAACTGACTTATTGAGCTTGATAAACCATTATAATTTGAACCGTAATTTGTAAGAATTATTCTTGGTAAAACCAGTCCTACAACAAGCACAACCAATTCACTTAAAAGATTGGCAAGCGCATTCTTCCTAAGTGCTTTAGCTCGCATTATTATTTCCTTCTTTCAATCTTTGTTATTTCATTTTTAAGAAAATTCTTTGACAATTCGCCGTATGATGCAAGCTTTTCGTTAAGTGAAACAAAATCAATTTTCTCTTTGGCAATATCCTCTACATCTTTGGCACCTTTTGCAGTTCTCGCGGAAAGGTCAAACTTTTTGAGAAGACTTGTAACTTTTTCTTTGCCACGCTCAACATTGATAAACGGCTTATTGAAGATGAGGGAAAAAACATTTCCGTGGAAAGTATCTGTAACCACAAACGAAGCATTTTTATAATAGGTCATCATAAGGTTGGGGTTAAATACAAGCTGTTTTTGGCAACCGGGAATTCTGTCTCCAAAGCATATAAGCTTTAATTCATTTTCGGCGGCAAACCTTTTAATTTCGTCAAGCATATCTTTTTCAATTGCTTCAAAACAATAGAAAAGCATATACTTTTTGTCCGCAGTTTCTTCTGCAATATTTTCATAAAAACTTTTCGGCATCAGCATTGTGGGATCCACCACAAATTCTGCTTCTTTGCCGGTTACTCTTTTTATAAGTTCGAAGGTTTTGTCATCACGTACACTTACCGCATCAAACTCTTTAAGCCCTTTGCACATTTCATCATTACTCAAAATATTATCTATATCTGCAGGTCCCACAGAAGCCGCATATGTTATCTTATTGCAATTAAAATCCACACCAAAATAGTGCTTGTACTCTTCTCCAAAGTATTCACCATCAATATTCCATATGGTATCACTGCCGAAAATGCACAAATCAAAAGCTTCCGACTTATCAAAATACGAATAATTCCTTCTTGCTTTAACAAAGCCACGATATGTGTCAAATATAGCTTTAGCCTTTTTTAAGTCCAATTTGAGCAAGTATTTTAATGCCATTGTACTTCTGTACAAAAATTTGTTCTTGTAATACATATTGTTACGAACAAGTGCGGCATCATGACCTAACTGTTTTATATAATTTGTCAAAGCATAAGCTTGAAGAAAGCTTCCGCAATTCTGACTGTTATATATTGTTACTATACCTATCTTCATAAATAGCCAACCTTTAAATTATACCTTTTTTTCTTTTGGAAGTTTAATCCAACTTCCAATAGTTGCATCCCATTCTTCGGGTTCAAATGGAACGAACCCACTCCAATGATGAAAGGTCATTTCACCAAAATATACTTTACCGTTAACTTCATAAAAATCCACACGCACATGAGGAATACCTTTGGAAAGAATTTCTGCAAGTTCAATCATTTTTTCAAAGTTTACAGGTTTTGTGATAGGCTTATCTGCATTTGGATGACCATTTTTCATATCAATATGATTAAAGTCTGTATCAAAAAAATCAAACCTTGTTTCTGTATCTTTATTTTGCCTTTCGGTAGCAATAAACATCATTTTAGCCTTACCATCAAAGCAGAAGAACTTGTAATCGCGTAACTCGTTGGAAGTTTCATCCTCCATATACTTTTCTGCAATAATTCTTGGCTTTACATTCTTGTATGGCCACTCCCTACTCTGAAGATAATAGTTTCTTTTAAGATACTTTTCCATCTTTTGTTTTGAAAGTTCTCTGTCGAGCTTTTCTTTATCCGTACAAATTGTGAGGCCACCGGAATCATGAGTACATTTTAAAACAAACTGCTCCGGCAATGAATTAAAATCAATATCGTCAAAGCTATCCCACACTCCGAGAGTCGGTATAATATACTCTTCGCCTATAAGATTTGCCACATAATTTTTAACCTCGTATTTATCAACCAAAGTTGTGTACAAAGGATTGTGGTCATAGAGCTTAAGCCATTGGATTTTTTCATTATATGTGACGGGGTTTTCAAGGTTTAACTTTTTTTTCATATACGCTCTGTATTTAAGCTTGGTATACTTTTCGTCATTTAGTTTTTTGGAATGTTCAGAATTAACATACACTTCAAGCCATTTATGCAGTTTAAATATACTTTTAAATTTCATTTGATATCATCTCCGTTTTGTTACTGTCGCAATAGCCCCAGGCTGCGGCAACTATAAGCTGCATCACTCTTTCGTAATAACTTACAAGGGCAAAACCCATAAAAACTAAAATAATGGCATATACTAAAAGGTATATAGAATATACGTCCTTTGTTTTTGCTTTTTTATACATTTTGAAAATTAGCACAACAAAAGGCACATAGTGAAGCAATAGTCCGATTATACCGTAATTCATAAGAAGCTCTACAAAATTATTATGTGAATACGTTCCAAAAAGCTTATATGAGTAGCCTGTGCCATTTCCAAAAACAGGACTTTTCCAGAATGCTTCCAAGCCGTCGGAAATATACTGTGCTCTTGTCTGGTCAGTTTGTGAAATTCTCTCACCGGAAGCTGTTGTAAACAATGCCTCAATTCTTAAACGAAGTGTAGCAAAAAAGTCAAAGGACATTATTGCCCATATTATCAAAACAAATACAATCAAACCAATCAATATTGTACCCAGCTTTTTACCGGAGCTTTGTCCTCTGGAAACAAAAAAAGTCATTGCAATTACACCGAGCAAAACAAAAGCCGTCGCTTTCTTGGAACCGGCAAGAAGCGCCATTGCCGAAAATATAATAACCAGAAAAACAAGGCATAGTCTTAAAGGTACTTTTTTGTTTTTGACTGACAGCATTAAGGTTAACGCACAAAGAACGGCATTGCTCATATATAAGCCCAAAAGATTTGCATTTATGATTTCTACACCAATTCTGTGTTCACCCAAATCAGTATCCGAAGCATACTCGAGCATCATTTCTATACTTTCGTAGAGGTTTACAACCCTGTAAGTAAGAATAATTGCACCAATAATACCACCAATTATAACCCACTTTACAAGATGAGGATTGTGATATATAAGCATATACACAATTACACACAAAACCATGCAGGTAAAATTAACATACATCACATGGTATGAAGCTTGTGATACTTTGGGAGTGGTCGAAAAAAGCATTGGTATATACATAATAAAAACATACAAAGCAAACACAATAGTACAAACCGTATAAGCACTAAAATGAATTATTTGTTTTGTAAAGATATAGTATCCGCCAACAAGAAACAAAAAATAGATTGCTAAAGTAGATATTCTTGCGGTGCTTGCTGTACATTCGTAAGCAATAGCACTTGCAACATATAAAACCAATGCAAAGACAAGAAGCAATTGGGGCTTATTCACTTTGTTTGATTTAATATCATTCATTAACTTACTCTCCAATACAATCGGCAATATAGTCTATCCACTTTTGTGTTATTGCCGAAACATTCGCCTCTTCTCTTAATTTTTGAGCTTTTTTACCCATTGATGCAGCTTTGTCGGGATTTTCTGCCATAAACTTCATTGCATCCAAAATTTCTGCTGAAGACTTAACACTTACAAGAATACCATTCTCTTTGCTTGTTATAAGCATCCGTGGACCTCCACAAGGACAATCCGTAGAAATACAAGGCAGTCCAATCGCCATTGACTCTAAAAGTGCATTGGGCATACCTTCAAAATCCGAAGACATGACAAACATCGATGCACTTTTTGTTTTTTCGTGCACATCCTTGCAGAATCCCATAAGCAAGATTTTGTCATCCATACCAAGGTCGGATATATATTTTTTTAACTTTTCTTCAAGGAATCCTTCGCCGTATATTTCCAGTTTGTAATCCGGATAATCCTTTACAAATTCTGAAAATGCATCAAAAAGAACCGGGAAATTCTTTTGTTTATTAAGTCTGCCCACCGACACTACACGTTTATCTCTTTCACCTTCATACGGTACAGGCAAAGATGCGGAAAGCGGATTTAATATAATACATGATTTCTCCTGTATTCTCTTTGAAAAATATGCTTTGGCATCGGGAGTTTGGAAAACAAAACCCGCAGGTTTTCGATAAGCCAATTTTCGCATATACTGCTTCACCTTGCTTGCGGGGTCAATTGCAGGATCATTTCTTTCGCTGACAATAAGCGGTATCTTAAGACCACGCATTGCAAAACAAACATCTATATTGGTCTCCGACATAAACGATATAACAACATCAGGATTTATCCTTTTTACAGCTTCTTTTATTTTTTTCAGGCGAAGTTTATATCTCTTTAAAAAAGGCAATGAGTTATCCTTTTCGCAATCAAGATATTCAATACTCACGCCATCATTCAACGAGTAGTATAAATTGCGGTTTGCAAGCATAATAACACTTACACGCATGCCCAAAGCAAAAAACTCATTAGAAAGATTGCTTACTACCCTTTCTGCACCTCCGGAGCCAAGGGACGGTATAACAAATGCGATTTTAACATTTTTATTCATTCAAATCACCATCAAAATTTTTATCTGATAACTTTTGACAAAACCTTTTTGAGCCCTGTGTACAAAGGCTTGTTCTGATACATGCCTATACTCAACTTTGAAACCCAATAATCAAAGAAGCTATCCGGAAGAAATCCGGGATGTATAAGGGAAAATGATGTTCTGTTAAGTCCCACAAATTCTCCTTCATACAATTTCTTCATGTGGTCATTATTATTTCCGTATCTTAAACGAGAAGCATTCATAAAGCACTTGTAACCGCACTTTTCGGTTACATCAAGAACATAATCCGTATAGCCTCCACCGGGGAAGCAAAGTGTATGTATATCTTTTCCGAGCTTTTCTTCCAAAATTTTTTTACATTCGCAAACTTCCCAGTTTACATAGTTTTGAAATTCTTCTTCTGTTTCGTATACACCGGTATTACCTTCGTAAGCAATATTCTTATTGCCCACTTTGTACTGTTCAATAATGTAATCTACATATGCCTTATCGGGAGTGAATTTCTTGGAAGACAATCTACGTCCGTACTCAAACACAGGATATCCAACCGGAATTACATCCCTGTATTTATTGGCTGTAGAATCCCATTTATTGGGCGAATCCGGGTAGAGCATCCAGGCAAGCCAGTAATACTTATTGAATTTATCCGGAGTGTAGTAGTCTACAACCTTGTCCGAGGTAAAAATAAATTCATGTGTCATGGTGTGCGCCTGAATATCAAAAATACCGGTATTCTCCGCTTGCTCAACTTCATCCCATGTCATAAAGCCCCAATCACTGTTTGCATCTGATTGCACGCTTACATACGCAGGATTTACAAATATAGTAGCTTTGGCACCGTATTTTTTAAGAATAGGAAGTGCCACGGTAAGATTGTCCTTGTAGCCATCATCAAAAGTGAGAACAACATAATTTTTGTTTTCATCATAATTCTTATTGATAAGGTCATCCATACTTATCATCTGATAGTTCCACTTTTTGAACATTTTAAGATATGCTTCAAGACCTTTTGACGATACAGCAAGATCACCCATGGGGTTACCCTTTGGAAAATCATTTACGGTGTGAAGCATTAAAATAGGTATATCGTACATGTGTTTACTTCCTCTTTTCTAATATTTCCTCGTAAAACTTCTGAAAATCCCCGGCAATATTCACGTCAAGGAAATTGTTTTCAAAAAGCTCATAGGATCTATCCCCCATTGCCTTAATTTCTTCAGGCGTTTTATCGAGCAATCGGTTCATTGCACAAACAAGAGCATCGCAGTTATCATTTTCAGTAATATATCCATTCTTGTCGTCTTCAATCATCTCACTCAAATCAGTGCTTCTTGTGGATATTATGGGCTTGCGGGCACGCATAGCCTCCGCAATGGTGTTGGGCGAGCCCTCTGTGAAGCTTGTCTGCACAAACACGTCACTTCTTGCGAGTATTGCATCAATATCTGTTCTGTAACCCCAGAACTTTACATTATCTTCAATATCAAGTTCTTTGGCGGTATTTACAAGTTTATCGTATTCAGTGCCGTCACCAACCACCCAAAATCTCACTTTGTCGTGAGTTTTAATTATTTCTTTTGCTGCTCTTAAATATAAGCCGTAGTTCTTAACCGGTTGCAAACGACCAACGACCGTAAATACAAAGTTTTCGTCCTTGTCATTATCATATTCTGTTTCTATTCCCGGCTTGTAATCAACCTTTTCTGCCGGTACAAAACCATTGTGAAGCATACGAATTTTGTTGGAAGAAACAAATTTTAAATCTCTTTTCAAAATTGGAACCAAATCCAAATTATTCACAGTCCACCAATTTCCAAATAAATTTAAAAAAGAATTAATTATTTTGAAACTTGATTTGACAAAATGCTTTTTGCCAAGCACAGCACCCACAGGAACAGCTTTGGTTCCTATTGTTCCAAACCTTCCGTATATATTGGCGGAGCTTCCGCCAAAGGCATGCATAATCTGTATATTATTCTCTTTTATGTATTTTGAAATTGATCTGATAGTTTTTATGGGGCCAAGTTTACTTTTATCAAAATATACAGTATTATAGCCATCAATATCAAGCGCATTACCAACTTTTGCATAGTAGAGTATGGTAACATCTAAATTGCAATATTCCTTTACTATGTCATACATATAGAGCATTTGCCTTTCTGCACCACCACAGCCCAGGGCATTTGCAACCCATAATACTTTAATTTTGTCACTCATATAAACATCTCCAAATTATAACGAAAGGTCTATCATATCTCCAAATTTTTTGTCGTATTCTTCCGGATTGAACTTGCCGTATCCCGATGCCGGAAAGAAAGTAATCTCACCTACATATACATTATCGCCAACCACATAAAAATCTGTTCTTAAATACGGATGTCCTTTGGAAAGAATACGTGAAGCTTCCAAAATTCTATCCAGTTGCTTCGGTTTGGGAATTTCCACTTCGGGATGTGCAGGATAGTTAAACTCAAAATCACAAAGCTCCCACTCCGTGGTGTAAAGGTTTTTCTTATGTCCCATAAACCTGTCAAAATCAACCTGAATGAGCTTGGGCTCACCGTTGAAATTAAAAACTTTATAATCTATAAGTCCGTGTCCGCTTCCGTCATCCAAGAACTTTTCGGCAATAATTTTTCTCTCAATATTTTTATAAGGCCATTCTCTGTCACAAGCATAATAATCCTGTCTTAAGCCATCCTTTAGACCTTTTTTCACCTTCGCGATATTCATCTTGCTTTTATCAGTACAAACATACATTCCCAAGCCGGAATTATGATTGCATTTTATGACAAACTTA
>CAYXPV010000074.1:0-7431 GCA_964467285.1 uncultured Oscillospiraceae bacterium | reverse complement strand
AACCTATGTTTGTATTATAACATAAATTTTTTAACTTGTCAATAAAATATGACATTTTTAATGTTACATTAATTAATCTGATTCACAACATAATACAAGCAATTGCAATTTTTGCAAAACCAAATACAACACCTGCATACATCTATAATTTATAAACTAAAAATTATAAATCACACAAACAAATATTGAATTTCACTTTACATTCAATCCACAAATCAAATATTGGAAAGGCGGCTGCATAAGCTGCAACCGCCATCAAAAATGTCATTATTCAATTTTTATTCCAAATATTGACAAAGAGCCTTCATATTAAGCTCGGTTAGCCTCTACGTAACGTTTTACCTTTCTTGTTGTTGTCTTTTCAAACTCCGTATTTCTCACGGTTACTTTACGTATGTACTTATACACGGGGTTTCGCTTATTGAGTACATCCACAATCTCCTGCATAAGTTCTTTAACCTTTGCCTCATCGGCATCGGGGAAGTCCTCTGTTATTTTATCCATATCCGGTACCAGGACCGCACAGATTTCTGTTTCGTCGGAAATGTTATCTACCTCGGAACCGTATACGAGGGATTCCAACACATAGTCATTTCCGTTTAAGAACGCTTCCAGCTCTTCCGGGAAAATGTTTTTGCCGTTTTTAGTTACAATAACGCTTTTCTTTCTGCCGGTTATGTACACGTAGCCGTCTTTATCCATATAGCCCAAATCCCCTGTACAGAACCAACCGTCCTTTATAACCTTGGAGGTTTCCTCGGGATTGTTATAGTAACCAAGCATTACATTGTCGCCCTTATAGAGAATTTCACCAATGCCGTCCTCGCCGGGGTTATCTATCTTAATTTCGGAGCCGGGTACAGCCATACCTGCAGAGCCCGGTCTTAATTCGTTGAGCATTGTAAGGGACACTATGGGGGCACATTCTGTAATGCCGTAGCCCTCTATAAGGTTTATGCCGAAGTCATTGAAAGCTACTGCAACCTCGGGAGAAATAGCAGCGGCGCCGCTTACGGTAATACGGAGCTTACCGCCTAAATTCTCGTGAATGGAACTGAAAACTTTTTTCCTTAAGTCGATACCGATTTTTCGAAGTATGCGAGTAAGCTTCACTCCAAATGCCATCTTCTTTTCCAAACCGTCTTTTTTGGCTTTTGTCATTATTCTCTTGTACATGGTTTCAAAAAGCTGAGGAACACCCAATACTATGGTAGCACCGGATTCCTTGAGGTTCTTTGCTACCTTGGTAAGACCGTCGGCATATGCCACAGTGCATCCTCTGTATACGGGTGTGAGGAATCCGCAGGTACATTCGTAGGTATGGTGTATGGGAAGCACCGAAAGGAATGTATCCTCGGGACCTATGTATACCATGGAACACATAGCCATAACCACGGTAACTATATTTTTGTGGCTGAGCATTACACCTTTTGCCATACCGGTAGTACCGGACGTAAAGAGAAGAACCTTCATTTCGTCGGGGTTTATTTTGCAATCCATAAAACGTGTGTCACCGTTCTTTGCAAGCTCTCTTCCCTTCTCCATTAATGCCAAGTAGGACATTTCCTCTCCGTTATCTTCCGATGCATCCATATTTATTGCATACTTCACCGAAGGTGCATTTTCCTTGATAAAGGCAGCATCTTCTATCTTTTTGAGAAGCTCACCGGAATACAGCACACACTGTGCTCCGGAAACATTAAGAAGGTTTATTATATCTTCTGCATTAAGGTCCTTATCTATGGGAACTACTACCGTATCGCCGTTTACGGCTGCCATATACGAGGTGCTCCATTCATATCTGTTGGCAGAAATAATGGCTATCTTTGCACCGTCTTTAAGTCCCAATTCGCAAAAAGCAAGTCCTAAAGCATTTACATCATCGCCGTACTCTTTAAAGGAAACAGGCTCATACTTCTTACCTGTGGGCTTATGCAGAAAAGCTGTTTCATTGCCGTAAAGCTCCACGCTTCCGTAAAGAAGTTCTTTTATGTCGCTTATCTTTCTTACATCTACAAGCTTAATTTTTTTCTTCACAGTATTACCTCCGTTTTAAAAAAATTCAAAACCGGCGAATTTAGCCAAAGATGTGGAAAACTCGCCGGTTAACTCTTTTATTGCATATTACTTCACAACGATATTAACAAGTCTTCCTTTAACAACAATAACCTTTACAATTTCCTTTCCTTCGGTAAATGCCTTTACCTTTTCATCGGAAACTGCCATGGCCTTGATTTCGTCATCGGTAAGTGATGCACCAACTACGATTTTGCCCTTGATTTTACCGTTTACCTGAACAACAAGCTCAATCTCATCCTTAACCAGAGCACTTTCGTCGTAGGTTACCCAAGACTGGTCATGAATGCTTCCTTCACCGCCGAGAATCTGCCAGAGTTCTTCGGTAACGTGAGGAATAAAGGGGGCAAGCATAATTACGGTATCCTTTACACATTCGGAAAGGAGTGCATTGTTTGTACCCTTGTAAGCATACATAGCATTTACAAGTTCCATAATACCGCTTATTGCAGTATTGAAGTTGAAACGTACGGATATATCGTCTGTGCCCTTCTTCTTGGTGGTGTTAAGGATATATCTTAATTCCTTGTCCTCAGAAGTAAGTGCTTCTTTGTCGTAAGAAGAATTAATATCTATCTTATCCAGATTGTCTGTTACAAATCTGAATACTCTGTTTATAAATCTGTAGGAACCTTCTACTGCTGTGTCACTCCATTCAAGGTCTCTTTCGGGGGGAGCCGCAAAGAGAATAAAGAGTCTTGCAGTATCTGCACCGTACTTGGAAATAATTTCTTCGGGGCTTACAACGTTACCCAAAGACTTACTCATCTTGGTGCCGTCCTTTAATACCATACCCTGTGTAAGGAGGTTGTCAAAGGGTTCGTCCACAGGCACAAGTCCCATTTTGTGGAGCGCCTTGGTAAAGAATCTTGCATACAGAAGGTGGAGAATAGCGTGTTCAACACCGCCTATATACTGGTCTACGCCCATCCAGTACTTAAGCGCATCAAAGCTGAAGGGTTCCTCGGCATTCTTGGGGTCACAGTATCTTAAGAAATACCAAGAAGAGCACACAAAGGTATCCATAGTATCGGTTTCTCTTGTACCCATTTTGCCACACTTGGGGCAGGGAGCGTTTACGAAGGTCTTACTTGTGGTAAGAGGGGATTTACCCTGACCTGTAAACTCAACATCTTCAGGAAGCATTACGGGAAGTTCGCTTTCGGGAACACCTACAGCACCACAATCCTCACAGTAAATAACAGGGATAGGTGCGCCCCAGTAACGCTGACGGGAAATGAGCCAGTCTCTTAAGCGGAAATTAACCTTGCTTTCACCTATGCCCTTTTCGTCCATATAATCTATAATCTTCTGAAGAGCTTCACGGTTGCCCATTCCGTTAAATTCACCGGAATTAACCATAATACCTTCTGCTTCAAAGGAAGCATCCATGGTGTTGCCGTCAATGTCACTTCCGTCGGGAGTAATAACAACCTTAATGGGGAGATTGTACTTCTTTGCAAAGTCAAAATCTCTCTGGTCATGAGCAGGAACCGCCATTACCACACCTGTGCCGTAGTCGGTGAGAACGTAATTTGCAAGGTAAAGAGGAATCTTGTCACCGGTGATGGGGTTAATCATATATCTTCCGGTGAATACACCCTCTTTTTCTGCTTCGGAGCTTGTTCTTTCTATTTCGTTTAAGAACTGCATCTTGTGGATAAATTCCTTGCATTCTGCTTCATTTTCGGTGCCTTCGATAAGCTTTGCAACAATGGGATGCTCGGGAGCAATAACCATATATGTAACACCGTAGATTGTATCAGGTCTTGTGGTGTATACGGTAAGGCTCTCGTCTGTGCCGTCTATCTTAAAGGAAACCTCAGCACCACGGCTCTTGCCGATCCAGTTTGCCTGCATAGTCTTAACCTTGTCGGGCCATCCCTTTAACTTGTCAAGGTCACTAAGGAGCTCATCTGCATATTCTGTAATTTTAAAGAACCACTGTTCAAGGTCCTTTTTACCAACTTCGGACTTACATCTTTCGCACTTACCGTTAACAACCTGCTCGTTGGCAAGAACTGTCTGACAGGAAGGGCACCAGTTAACGTAGGATTTCTTCTTGTAGGCAAGGTCGTTGTTAAAGAACTCTAAAAAGAGCTTCTGAGTAAACTTGTAATAGTCGGGCTTGCAGGTAGCAATTTCTCTGTCCCAGTCATAACTTATGCCCAAGTTTTTAAGCTGGTCACGCATATTGTCTATGTTGGAATAGGTCCAGTCCTTGGGGTTTGCACCGTTTTTGATTGCTGCATTTTCCGCAGGGAGACCGAAGGAGTCCCAACCCATAGGATGAAGGACATTGAAGCCCTGCATCTTCTTGAATCTGGCAACTACGTCACCTATGGAGTAGTTACGCACGTGACCCATATGGAGGTTACCCGAAGGATAGGGGAACATCTCCAGAGTATAGTATTTGGGTTTGTCGCAGATTTCTGTTTTAAAAGCCTTATCTGCTTCCCATTTGTCCTGCCATTTCTTTTCTATGGCTGAAAAATCGTAATTCATATTTATTACATCCCTTTCAGGTTTTATTATCAAAAAATTATTCTGTAACAAATTCACTTATATCAACATTTTCGGCATCTGCCCAAAGATTTTCTATGCCGTAGAAATCTCTGGATTCTTCATTGAATATATGAACAATTACATCGCCGTAATCCATAAGCATCCAGTCTTTGGAATCCTGTGCGCCCGCATTTTGCATAAGGACGCCTTCGGCTTTTAGTTTTTCCTCAATTTCATCGAATATGGCACCCATCTGTGAAGATGATGTACCGTGACAGATTACAAAGTAGTCTGCCAATGTAGTAAGGTCTTTTATATCCAGCGCCTTAAGGTCAAATGCTTTTTTGTCATCGGCACACTTAACCGTTGTTTTAAGTAACTGTAATGTATCCATTTGTTAATCTCCTTTTTTACTTTTACCCAGAATAATGGTTATGTCGCTTCCTTCTGTTTTTTTGGAATTGCATACATAGGTACCAAGTCCCACGATTTTGGCAATATCCGATGCATTGGAATCCTTTGATACCGATACTACAACGGTTTCGTCGTAGTTGATATTTTTTGCCGTAGTAACCTTCATAACGTTATATCCGTATTTTTTAAGTTCTTCTTTAATGGTTATAACATCCGCACTTCCACCGGAAGCATCTATAATGTCTACGCTGGTGAAGCGGTTGAATACCGACTTGGAAGGCTTGGAACTACCTGTAGACACGTATGTTCCGTTACCAATAATGTTGGTTTCTATGTCGAGAGCGCTCACCTCTTCAACAACCGAAGGCGTAAAGTGGTTTTCTATTATTTCAGCGTTTGCATCGTAGTCGGGAACAACATATGATATATTGTTAATATATCTGGGTTCATTGACCAGCTGATGGGTATTTATTTTATCTCTGTCTATAGACAGCACATAGGGTGCATAGGTGAGCATTTCATTGAAGGAAAAATCAGTCTTTACAAGCTTTGAAAAATCTTCAACCATTTCATCTATCTTGCCCACATTGGCAATCTGAAAAATTTCATCTATGGTAGCCTGTATAAAGTCGCTTTGTACCCTCATTCTGCCCAAGTCACCGTCAACGTATCCTCTGAAACGCACAAGTTGCTCTGCTTTGTCACCGTCAAGGTGTTGCTGGCCTTCCTTAAGATGAATGTGCAAATCCTGTGTGGGGTCATCATAATCCATATTCTGAGGCACGTAGAAATCCACACCGCCTATGGTGTCGATAAGATCCCTAAAGCCCCTTATATCTATGGTTATGTATCTGTCTATCTGCACACCAAGAAGGTCGCTCACTTCCTTTATAGTGCTCTTTTCCTTGTTAAGACCGTAGGCAGAATTAATCTTCTTGTCGCTTCTGCCGTTGTTGGGCATATAGGTATCACGGGGAATTTGAAGCATATTTATCTTTTTGTCAATCATATTGAGCTGGGCAAGTATCAGAACGTCGGTTCTTGTACCGTCCTTATCAAGTCCCATCATAAGTACATTAATACAGGGTGTCTGCTCCACGGAATTAAATTCGTATCCGAAAAACGAACCGCCGCTTGTGGTTACGTACGCCACAAAGCAGCTCATAACCATGAGAAGCATTATTAGTGTAAGAGATGTCATTAATTTAAAAAACGCTTTTACTTTCATATAAATCTCCTGAGATTATTTACTTCCATAAAACTTTATCACTTTGTACGCATTGGGATGAACCGTCTGCCCTTTCTTAACTACGTAGTCTGTCATTTCTGAGGTGTACATATATATAGCCTTATCCAAAGACTCAAAAGCCAACTCCCTTATTTTGTCAACACCGGGATAATCCCTCAAGGGTTCTATGGCATCTGCAATATATACTATAGCGGTAAGGACGGGCATATTCTCTTTACCGACGGTGTGATAGTAAACCGCATCGAAAATTTCCTCATCATCTATACCGAAAAGTTCCTTAAGTTCCCGGGCACCTACAAAGCTGTGTAACAGCTGCGGAGAACCAAGTGCACACTCGTCAAGTTCTATGCCGTAGGCTGCAACCTTTTTTGTAAGTTCATCATCTGTATAGCCTTTTGCACAATCGTGCACAAGCCCTGCCAGGTATGCTTTTTGGGGGTTTGCTCCGTATATACGAGCCAGCTTTTCAGATGTTTCGGCAACTCCAAGACAGTGAAGATATCTGGACTCTTTGAGTCTTTTTTTAAGAATATCTTTAATTTCTTCGGAAGTCATATGTTACCTCCATACAGCCTTTCTCGTTTAATGTATTCCATAACCTTTGACGGAAGGGTATTTTCCTTTACTTGTCCTGCTTTAAGAAGTTTGCGAATTTGGGTGGACGATACATCTATCGGCGGCATATTTGCCTTGAATATGCACGCACCCTTATTGCGATAAGCATCTATTGCCTCATTTACAAGGCTGTCATCGTCACGGGTAAACACTATAAGCTTATTTTCTTTTACAAAAAGCTCGTGTTCGTACCACAAATGCAATGTAAGCAGGGAATCTCCACCTATAATCATACAGGTATCCTCACCGTACATTTCCCTGAAATGTCGCATGGTGTGAAGGGAGTAATAGTATCTGTCGCCTCGGGATTCAAAGTCCGATATTTCAACCTTATCTATATCCTCAAAAGCAAGACAAAGCATATTGTATCTGTGACAATAGTCTGTGTTAACTTCATTCTTTTTATGAGGCGGATTTGCATTGGGTACTATGATAAGTCTGTCTAAACCAAACTCTTCCAATGCACTTTGTGCCATCTTCATATGACCTGTATGAACCGGGTCAAAAGTACCTCCGAATACTGCCGTCTTCAAGGTATTACCTCACTTCTTGTAGGATTTGTATCTCTGTTC
>CAYXPV010000073.1:0-7449 GCA_964467285.1 uncultured Oscillospiraceae bacterium | reverse complement strand
AGAGTGCACCATTTTTTATGTCTCCAAACTCAGTCCTTTACGAATTGCATTGTGAACTACCATTTTAAGAGATTTATTAAACTTTTTACTGTTTCCACGATACACCCAACTATAATGCTGTTCATTACTTATCTTCCATGTATTTCCAATAATACCAAAATTATATAATGTATCTAGGAATTCATCGAAGCTACATTTAATATTTGGATATGATTTTCGATTTTTTTCATAATATTCTTTAAATCTATTGTAAAAAAATCTGCTTTTGTTATAATTGCTCAACAATTCAAAAGTATCTCTTATATAACCTGAATCTTTATGAATTGCCATTTCATTCTTAAGCTCTGCGACAAACCATTGAGCATAATTTTTTATTACATCTCGATACATAGCTTCGTTGGAAAAATCCCTTTCATTTGGAAACAATTCTATATAGGTACTAAAAAATTTTATTATTTCTCTCGGTCTTCCAAAACCATACGCAGTCAAAAAGTCTATAACGCTATAATCATTTGGTTTACATTTTGCAAATAACTTCTCATAAATTTCAGATATTTCAAAACGACTAAGCCTGTATGCTTTCAGCAATCCCAAGTATTTCGTCTTGGGTTTTGGTATCTGTGGAAATAGAAAACTTTGGTTCATTCTTGACACCTTTTTTCTCTTGTGTTACAATGTTGCCAGAAGCAGACGAAGAGACAAGGGGCGTTTCGGGCGTGAGCTGTGGGCTGTTATCAGCATTCGGCACTTGGCTACCACCGGCTGCTTTTTCTATTCTTGCCGATGTTATCCACAATGTTTTTTTCTTGCTGTCAGGTACAACCTGACTGACACTGTAAGTTCCATCAATTCTCTTTTCTATAACAAACACCGGGGATGTTTTGTTGTTTTTGTCATTATATTTAGAATCGAAGATTTGATTTCCATTAAAAAACGAATGTTTTATAATAAACCAAAAGAACCCCTCGCACTAACTGCGACGGGGTTCTAAGGAAAGGTTTGTCAGATACCTTATATTTACTTAATAACTCCACAAAAATCGAGTATTGCGATAACTATTGCTGCATTTGCGTAAACACCAACAATTACCGTAACCGGCCAAAAAACGATACCAAGGAGAACACCAAGTACGTCGATATCAATCGTAAGACCAATTATGAGTCCGCCTGTAAGACAGATAACAGAAGCTGCTACAACATAGATAACAATTCTCTTAATAAGGTCTGCTACATCTACTGCTCCAAAAGAGAAGGGGAAGTAAGTTCTTAATAAATTACCCATAATAACTCTCCTTTTACCATAATAATTAATTATCTACATTATATTCCAATTTTCTACACATGTCAATCGTTTTAATCTTATTGAAATCAATCTGTAATCTCGATTTCCTCCGGAAGAAGTACCTCTACCTCGTCACCTATTTTTATTTCTATAGCACCATAAGGCGAGGGAATTACCATTTCTGCCCAATCAAGGTCGCAAAGTTCGGGATTTAAGCGAATTTTCTTCATGCCCGGTTCGAGGATTTCCAAACCGGAAATTCTTGCAGGAAGCTGATACAAGGGAGTGCCGCCCCAAGCGTGGGAATAGTCAAAATGAAAATGAAGCTGAATCCAACCTTCCTTAAGTCCCTTGGAACACTCATCACACACCGCTTTCCAGCGACGTATTTCATTAAGTCCATACTTGGCAAAAAGTCCTGTCTTGTAAAGCGCATCAAGGGCAAAATGCATAAAGTACATCTGTATAGGCTCAAGATTTTCCTTATATAGAGTACGCTCCAAAAGTTCCGCTGCCTTATCCTCGGGACATATGCCGTACAGGCAGGAAAGAATATTGGGGTACATTGTATAAGAAACTTTTTGTACGTTTTCCGGCATAAAATTGCTTATACGCTCCGCAGGTGTCGGAGTGGTAAGTCCGTCAATGTAAAGTCCTCTTTCTGCGTTGTAAAAATATTTATTAAAGGAAAACTTAACCCTTTTGCTTTCTTCAAAGTACACCGTAGACTGCTCTTTGTTACCTATAACTTCCATAAGGTATGAGCCACGGCAAAGAGCGTTGTAATAAAAAGCATTCATTACACTCTGCCCCATTGCTTTGGGTGGATGATGACGGCTGAAACCGTTGTCGGAAACAGTCCAGTCCACAAACATGAAGTTTGGCGGAGTATCTATAAGCCCGTTTTCA
Source organism: uncultured Oscillospiraceae bacterium (assembly GCA_964467285.1). GTDB lineage: Bacteria > Bacillota > Clostridia > UMGS1810 > UMGS1810 > RGIG8748. Next base: position 5,259 of record CAYXPV010000073.1, on the reverse strand, counting down.
TCAGTCCATGAGTATGCCGCAGCAAGGAGGGTTTTAACCGCTTCTTCACATCGGGATATTATGCTTATGTCGCCTGTATACATATAGTAGTCATAGAGCATCTGCACCCATATAAAGCTGTAGGTGGTATGAAAAGCCGTACCGTTATTTTTAAGAAGGCAATCCCCTATACGTACAATGTCGAAACGGCTGAGTCTTGTGTCTGCAAAAGCATAATAACCCATGAGTGCTTCTATGTAGTAGTCACCACAGCAGCCCAAGTTTTCCTGATGCAAGGGGCTGTCTAAATGAATACTCTGACGGCATATTTCCAGAGTGTGACGGCAAAGGCTGTAAATGTCATTTAAATCCTTGTCACTGCACTTAAATGAACCGTTATCCCCTTCTGTGGGATAATGGGAGTAGTATATGCCCATATCATTTATTTTAAGTGGCTTATCTCCATTGTTGACAACAGTTACTATCATGGTACCCACAGAGCGCATTGTGTGACCTATGTGACAAAGCTTGCCGTGGGCGGATATTTTTTCGGTAAGAGGACGGTTTATAACGGGACTGCCCTTAACAAGGTTTTCATAGGTGTATGCTTCAATCGTGTAGTCGGTATCACCCTCTGCATCAATGTATATAAATGCGGAATATATCTTGTCAAAACCAATGTGAAAGCCCTGGCTTCTGCCTTCCCTTATTTCGCATGGGGTAAATCCCGGAGCAGGAATTCTATCTTCGCAAAGAAGAGGAATTTCGCTTTTTTGAAGAATTCTCTCATCGTCGGTTACCACCATTGCACTTTCAAACACCTTGTCCCCTACTCTGTAGTCGTATACATCAGGTTCGGGATATGATTTATCCACGGTACAAAGCCAGCTTTCATCGGTAAGTATTTCTTCGGTGCTTCCGTCGGAGAGCAGAGCCTCACCGCCTATTACAAGGCACCCACGTCCGCAGGTGGTGTCTGCCTGAACCACTGTGTCAAGCTGTACTCTTACGGTAAATTCCGCTTTGGGAGCATCTATATCCACAGAGTATGTGCTGTAGTACTGCTTATCCATGGATATTTCCATACCGTAGTCACCACCGGCACATACGGGACCTCTGCCCCGGAAAATGCCGTTAATCCACATAAAATACCTTGTGTCTGCATAGATATTGAATTTAATGTTTTTTATATCCTTGCCAAAATCAAAGGTTTTCTTAAAAGTAACCACATGAAAGTTTTTATCTCTTGTGGTGTCAAAGTCACTCCTTCGGCAATAGGTCGCCTTTTCGTCTTTTGTCCATATGATTTTGGCGTTTTTTAATTCTTGTGGTAATGTAGACATGGCTATGCTCCTTGTAGTTTGATTATATTTATATTACTACGGGAAGGATTAAATGTCAAATGTCATCCTGCGTGAAGCGAAGCGGAATCGAAGAATCTCAATTTCCCACTTGTTTTCAATTATTGTATAGGTAGAGATATTATGTAGGGGCGGATATCCGCCCCTACCGGGTGCCTCACTTGTTTGGGAGATTCTTCGACTCCGCCTTGCGGCTACGCTCAGAATGACACACACAGACGAGTGCATCGTTTGTCAAAGAAAGCGATAAAACAAAATTTACCATCACATTGTCATTCCGAACGAATGTGAGGAATCTTCCTTACAACTGAGAATCTCATTAGTTTTGGAGATCCTTCGCTTTCGCTCAGGATGACACACACAGGCGAGTGCATCGTTTGTTAAACAAAGCGACAAACCAAAATTTGTAGGGAACAGATTTATCCGTTCCTCTGCGGAACGCATAAATGCATTCCCTACATTTTTATAACTTCACACACAAAACACCGCAAAGCCTTATATGCTCTGCGGTGTTTTGAATTATTACTTATTAAACTTTATTATTCCCAATCATTATAGAAGAGAACTACAGAGTAAGCACTATCGCCTGTGTTACAGTTAGGCACGCTTACTGTGGTGTTTGCATCTACGCCTTTAGCACAAATGTAACTCTGGTTACGGTCTTTACCATTGATGTCTATAACAAATCTTGCAGATGTATCAACTTCCTGATTAAAGCCTGCAGTTGCAAGGTTTGCAAAGTTTCCGGTGTTACCAACATTACATACCTTAACGGTAGCACCTCTCTTGGTCTTGAAGTTAAGCCAGTTGGGGATGTAGGTTTCACCCTGAGGTGTAAGTGCGGTTGTTATACCGGTAGTGCTATTTGTACTTGATGTTTTTCCACCAACAAAGGCGGTCTTCATTGTCTGTGCACCGTTGTACCAGCTTATAGCACCTACGATTCTGTCTTTTCCTTCATAGGATTCGTCTGCAATGCTTTCTATCTTGTAGTTTCCTCTGTCGGTATAACCAAGTTCACCAACCTTAACGCCACCCTTTACATATTCTGCAATTGTATTGTCGTTCTTTCCCATTTCGCCATCGGTAAAGGTAATGGTATAATCAACAGTTGAGGAGGTTGTTTCTCCCGTTGATGTATCGGTTACTTCTTTTAAAGCAGTATATGCGTAAGAGTTATCGTTACACATTACAATGTCATATACCATATCTTCATCATATACGAAGTTAATCTTGTAGCTCTTGGAAAGTCCGGAGTAGTGGCTTACGGTAACTGTAGCACCGCCGGGGAATTCCTTGTCATATGTAACTTCAACATCTGCTGTAGCATCCTCATTGGTTACAGTTACTACAGGAGCCTGGGGATTTGCAACTTCATCTTCGGAAAGTGTGTAGCTGTATTCGAGAGTATCTGCATCAAAGCCGTCAAGACTTACACCGTTTACCTTGATATCGGCAGCATTTACAGAGTGAGGAATATCATCAATTTCCCAAACGAACACAAGGGGTACACCGGAGGAACCGCCGCAGCTCTTAATGGTAACTGTGTCGCCCTTCATAAAGTCTTTGGTATATGCAAGGCTATAGTTAAAGTATGTACCTACTGCAGGACGGGCAGATTCTGTAGGCCAGCTTATGGATTTTTCCATTATATGGATACCATCCATTGTGGGGAGCTGGAATTTATCCCATTCGGTATTAAGCCAGTTATCTGCTTTATAGTTAACTCTGGTAAGAACCATTACACGGCTGTCACGGTTTACATCGAAGCTGTAGATGGGATTGTTGTAATCCTCGGCATCCTTTACATAGCTGGTAAAGGAGCTTGTGGTATTTTCCCAACCAAGGCAGGGTGCGATGAATACCGAGTTTTCAAGGTTGAAGTAGTCGGGGTATCTTAAAAGTGCACCTGTACCGCCTACGTTTGAATAACCGCTTCTGTCGGCAAACATAACTGTGTCGTGGGGCACAAATCTCTTTGCTTTGGGAGTCCAGGTTCCGGTAATAACGGAGGGTGTCATAAGGGTATTTTCCGCAAGTCCCTTTTCATTGAAATATTCAAGGTAGTCGTCGTAGCAAACTGTGGGTGTTGTAATAAGCTCTGTTGCGGTTCTGTTACCGGTTTTCTTGTAGTCTTCCTCATATGCTGCTGAATAAGTTGTTGCAACAGTATTCCATGCAGCCTTGTTTGCATACGCAGAAGTTGACTTAATGCTTACATTGTTTCCGCCATATTCATCAATGAGTCCCCAGAAAAGATTTTCTCTTATGTATCTTCCGGAGAAAATTTCCTTGGAGGGATCGTATCCGAGATGCTTCAGGAATGCATATGTACCTGCTGTTACAGTATCCTGATATCTTCTCATTCCGTAAGTGCCCTGTGTAAATGCCCATACGGCTTCATCTTCGCTGTCTTTAATGTTGTATTGAGCTGTGTTGTTTCCGTTAGAAAACATAACAATGCTGTCGATGTTGTCGTTTACGGTGATGGTAAAGGTAAGGCTCTTAAGAGCTGCCTTAGGCATTGCAATGTAGTTTTCGCCAAGGTACTCTTCGGGAATATCCTTGTAAAACATACGGTTATTGGCAATAACTGTTCTTTCCCATGTAAGAACGGAACCACTAATATAATCACCGTCACCGTTCTGAGTGTTTCTGCCGTAATATACCTTTCTTGAAGCATCTGTGGCAGTAGCTGTTATTGCAGTGTTGTAATATTCCACACCGGTAGCACGGCCCGACTCGTAACCGAAGCTGTAATCTCTGGAGCCGTCATCCTTAAGTCTGTAATCATATGCAGCTACACCACTGAAAGCATTGGATGTACTTGCAGGGTTGGTTGTGCTCCATGTAATGGCAGAGCCGTCACTGTTTACAAGAACATCCTTTGTGTTGTCCTTTGCCTTAACTACAACAAAGTTTGTAAGCTCGGAAGGTGTGTTTATTGTAAGGGTAATGTCCTTGGTTTCGCCTTCGGCAACGGTATAGCTCTTGGAAGCCATATAATTAAATGTATTCTTGTGTCCACCCAATTGAGCAAAAGACAAATCTTCTTCTGTCCAGTAGGAGGTATCGCCTTCACCGTCGTAGTAGATGATGATGGTTTCACAAAGGGGCCATTCGTAGCTCTGGTCAAGATATTCCTTGCCGCCTACATTGTAAACCCATTTGTTCTTTTCTTCGCCGTTAATGTTTGTTACCATACCGGCATCGGTGGGGTCGTCGATGGCAATTCTGTTGCCGCCGTAGATGGTAATTGTGGTGGAAAGGTCTTCCTTTTCCACAACTGCCTTAAGACCGTTTTCCTTAACCTTTACGGATACATCGGGTGTTGCGATTTCGTCCTTATTTTCGTAGGAAACATGATATTCTGTGGTGTGACTTTCATCAAAAGCGAGAGGTGCACCAATGTAGGTTTCAAAGTCTACACCGTCGAAGGTGATTTCCACATCTTCGGGGTTAATGGAAGCACCATAGCCCATGGTAGCAATTTCTTCAACAGGTGTGTGGTCGTCTGCTGTCCATACAAAGGACTTAACTGTCTGTCCGTCCTTTGCGGATACTGTGTTACCAAGCACAGCGTTAACGCCATCGGTTACCGCTTTGTCAGCAGACACAACATTGCCGCTTGCATCGTATACAGCGGTAATAAGCTGCAGGTTATCTTCGCCGGTTAAGCCTGCAAAGGTATGCGCAGTAACGGTTTTTGCACCGTTTTCATCCGGTTCGGATTCTGTAAAAGTAATATGTGTGCTGCCCAAAGCAAAGGCTGATACCTGCAAAAGCATTGCAAGAGCCAGTACAAGGCAAAGCACCTTATTAAGCTTTTTCATCTTAATCATTTCTCCTCATTAATAAATTTACTAGCCGTTTGTAAAAGTCTGAAAAGCCAGATTTCAAGCGGCTTTTTGCATTAAAT
>CAYXPV010000072.1:0-7476 GCA_964467285.1 uncultured Oscillospiraceae bacterium | reverse complement strand
ACAGATGCATTTAATGCCGGAAGAGAACTCTTGCAGAAATTCAAGCCTTCCGTAATGCGTCTTTATGACGAAGCAGAAACCGCTTCCCTCATCAAGAAAATCGTTGGTGTGGAAAAGAAGGGTGCATTTATGAACATCGCCATCGAAGGCGTTAAGGAAATGGCAGACCTTGAAATGAAGATTCTCCTTGAAACCTTCGGCAAGTACGGCGCAGAGGACTTAGGCAGCGAGTACGGCGAAAAGTGGTGGAAGGAAAAGATTACCTTCTTCTACCCCGGTCATATGATGGATATTCCCCAGTGCTTCGGTACAATGGACACCATCGCTCCCTATGACAAGATAGAAAAAATCTACTGGGCTATGAAGGAAGCCATTGAAACCAACTTCCCCCAGGCAAAGTTTATTGCTCACTTCTCCCATTGGTACGAATGGGGCTGTATGATTTACGACAGATTTATCGTAGACGGCAAGGACGTACCTCAGGATCCTCACGAAGCATTCAGACTTCACCAGGCAATATGGAACTGCGGCGTAAGAACTGCTCTTGCCAACGGCGGTGTAGTTAACGACCACCACGGCGTAGGCATTAAGCTTGGCAGACTTATGAAGGAACAGTACGGCCCTGCTATGCAGGTATTTGAAGGCATTAAGAAACAGCTTGACCCTAACGGCATTATGAATCCGTTCAAGCTTGGTCTGTAAGGGAGGAATAACTATGATATTTACACAGAAATCCAAAGAACACATAGATGCCTGCCGTTTTTGCTGGATGTGCCACCACGTGTGCCCCATCGGCAATGCCACAGGTCTTGAAAGAAATACTGCAAGAGCAAGAGCTCTCGGACTTTCTCTTGTAATGAGAGATGCCATTGAATACTCCGACGACATTATAAACAACGTGTACGAATGCAGTCTTTGCGGCGGATGTATGAAGGATTGCGTTACCGGTTGGGACCCCGTAATGTTCACCAAGGAAGCACGTCTTGGTGCTGCTCTTGACGGCAAGCTCCCCGAATATGTAATGACTATGCTCCAAAATTTCCAGACAAAGGGCAATATCTACGGCTCGGAAAAGAACCCCAACATACCCGTATTTTCAGGCAATGACACCCTTTTCTTCTTAGGCGAAGACACCCGTGCAAAGGGCTGTGCAAAATACGCTGTGGAAATCCTTACAAAAGCCGGTGTAAAGTTTGATATGCTCTCCGATGAACCCAACAGCGGTTATTCCATGGACTTCCTTGTGGGTGCTTCCGCAGAAACAAAGAATGTAATGGAGGACTGTGCAAAGGTTCTCTCCGGCTACAAAAAGGTAATCTGCTACAATCCTGCAGATGCAAAGGTAATGCTCCGTGAATACAAGGAATGGGGCATAGAAATCGGCGCAGAGGTAGTAACCTTTACTTCCTCTGTGGCAGAACTTATAAAGAACAGCTCACTTAAGGTAAATAAATCCGATATGGTATTTACACCTCAGGATTCCCCCATACTTGCAAGAGATCTGGAAGAAGATGCACCAATAAGAGAAATTCTCTCCGCTTGTGGTGAAGTAAATGAAATGCTCTTAAACAGAAAGGACACCGTACTTGCCGGTAACCTCATTATGAATGAATATATGCCCGAGGTAATGAAGGCGGTTGCAAAAGCAAGATGGACAAATGCCCTTAATATGGGTGCAAAAATTCTCGTAACAGAAGATACAGCAGAGTACACTCTCTTAAATGAAACCAAGCCCGAAGGCATGGAATTACTTAAGATTGAGGAGGTTGTTGCAAAATGCTTATAAACCTTAATGAAATACTCTCCATGGCAGAGGAAGGCGGCTATGCTATTCCTGCCTTCAACGTATACAATATGGAAACCGTAATGGGTATAATCGAAGCGGCAGAGGAAGCAAATGCACCTGTAATAATACAGTGCTACAGCAGACTCTTTACCAACAAAGAAGCCTATTACCTTGCTCCCATTATCATTGCGGCGGCAAAGAAAGCAAAGGTACCCGTATGCTTCCACCTTGACCACGGTGCAAGCGAAAAGGAAGTTGTAAAGGCTCTCCGTTGGGGTGCTACAGGCATAATGATAGACAAATCTGCCCTTTCCATAGAGGAAAACACCGAGGGTACAAAAGCAGTAGTTGATATGTGCAGCGCCGTTGAAATTCCCGTAGAAGGTGAAATCGGTCACGTTGGCAGCGTAAATGATGCCGAAATGGACGACTTTACCACAGTGGAAGAAGCAAAGAACTTTGTTGATGCCACAGGAGTTAGTGCCCTTGCAATTATGGTAGGTACAGCCCACGGCAGATACAAAAAACCTCCCAAACTTGATATTGAGAGAATTGCAGACATTCACGCCGCAACCAAGGCTCACCTTGTGCTTCACGGCGGAAGCGGTATTCCCGATGAGGAAATCAAAGCCGCAATAAATGCAGGTATCAGAAAAATTAACTTCGGTACAGATGTATGCTACTCCTTCCTTGACAAAGTGTTTGAAACCTCAAGAGAACTTGTAGGCATTGACCTCTTTATGAAAGATGCAATAGAAAACGTTAAGAAATTCGGTCTTGAAAAAATAAGACTTTTAGGAGCTGAAAACAAGGCATGAATAAGATAACAGGAATAGGTGCAAATGTGTGCGATACCTTATTTACCGTGCCTACATACCCCAATGAAGATACCAAAATGAGGGCTACCGCCGCCAAGCAAAGCGGCGGAGGCCCTTGTGCCACAGGACTTGTAGCCGCATCAAAGCTGGGAGCTGATTGCAGTTACATAGGCAACCTTGCCGACGACGGTGCAGGCAAGTTCTTAAAATCCGATATGGAAAGCTACGGTGTTTCTTCCGAGTTTGCAAATGTTTTAGAGGGTTATGTTTCCTTCAGTTCCTCCATATGGCTCACCGAGGACACCAAGGCAAGAACCTGCGTGTTCTACAAAGGAAATCTCCCTGCCCTTGTACTTAATGACAAACAGAAGAAAGCCATAGAAGATGCCGACGTTCTTATGATAGACGGCAACGAAATGGATGCCGCCATTGAAGGTGCAAAGCTTGCAAAAGAAAAGGGCACCAAGGTACTCTACGATGCCGGAGGTCTGTACGAGGGTGTGGAGAACCTTCTTCCCTATGCAGACTACCTTATACCTTCGGAGGAATTTGCCCTTGGCTTTACCAAGGCAGAAAATGCTGAAGAAGCCGCAAAAATTCTTTTTGAAAGTTTTTCCCCTGAAATTGTAGTCATTACACAGGGAAAAAAAGGCGGTATAGCCTACGACGGTAAAGAAATGTGGGAATACCCGGCGTTTACCGTAGATGCGGTAGACACCAACGGCTCGGGAGATGTGTTCCACGGAGCATTTGCATTTTCCATGGCAAAGAGTTATAATTATAAAAAAGCGTGCATATTCTCAAGTGCTGTTTCCGCACTTAAATGCACAAAGATAGGCGCAAGACAGGGCGCACCCTGTTTTGACGAAGTAACAGAATTTTTAAAGGAGCGTGGAATTGATGTTTAAAAGAACCTGGACAAAAAAGTACGGTACATCCGTAATTTATACAGCTGAGGACAGCGCTTGCCAGAAGGTAGAAATGGATATGGTACGTCTTGCCCCCGGTGATAAGAAATCATACAGAGAAGAAAACAAGGAATATGCCCTTGTAATCCTTGGCGGAAAGTGCTCCATTAAGGGTGCAGATTTTGCCTTTGAAAATGCAGGCAAGAGAGAAACCGTATTTGACGGTGCGGCAACCTGCATATATGTACCTGCAAATATGCCCTTTACCATTGAAGGTGTAACTGAGGTTTCAATCGCAGTGTGCAAATCTCCTTCCATAGACAAATTTGAACCTGCCATAGTTAACCCCGAAGACGTTGTTATAAAGAATCTCGGTAAACCCGGTTGGGAAAGAGAAGCTCACTTTATCTTAGACGAAAGAGTAAACTCCACAATGCTCTACATAGGCGAAGCTTTCGTAAAAGGCGGTCAGTGGGCAAGCTATCCTCCCCACAAACACGATGACGACAATATGCCCACAGAAGCTGAAACCGAGGAAATCTACTACTACGAATTCAAAAAGCCCGAGGGCTTCGGCATACAGAAGGTGTACACCCTGGAAGGTGACATTGACGAAACCTACACAGTTAAATCCGGTGATTTCGTTGAAATCCCCAGAGGCTACCACCCCTTCCACGCCGCACCTGGATACGACAACTACTATCTGTGGATTATGGCAGGTAAGGACAGAGGCTTCTATATGACCACAGACGAAGACCACAAGTGGCTCAATAACTAAAAAGGATATTTTGTTATGAAATATTTACTCGGAATAGATTTCGGCGGCGGTGCTTCCAAAGCAACTCTCCTTTGCGAAAATGGTGAGATTACCGCCACCGCTACCTGTGAATACCCCACCTATTACCCCCAAGCCGGCTATGCAGAGCAAAACCCGGCGGACTGGGTTAAAGCAACAATTGAAAACATAACCTCAGTTATGCAGAAATGCGGCATTGCCCCTGAGGATATTGCCGCCCTTTCCCTTGATGCGGCAACCCATACGGCGGTAATAATGGATGAGGATTTTGGTGTAATACGCCCTGCTATATACTGGACGGACACCCGAAGCACAGAGGAAGTTAAATACCTTAAGGAAAACTTTGGTGATGTAATAGACCGTGAAGTTCTCCACAAGGCAGACACCATATGGTCCCTGCCGGAGCTTATGTGGATTAAAAACAACGAGCCGGAAAACTGGGCAAAAACAAAGAAAATTCTCTTTGCCAAGGACTATGTACGCCATACCCTTACGGGAGATTATGTTACAGACTACATAGAGGCGGAAGGCTCCATGATGTTTGACATAAACACTATGAAGTGGAGCGAAACCCTCTGCGGTGTGCTTGGCATAGATACATCTATGATGCCTTCTATTGTTAAGCCCACGGATATTGCAGGATATATTACAAAAGATGCCGCAAAGCTTACAGGACTCTGTGAGGGTACCCCGGTACTCTGCGGTACCACCGACACCGTAATGGAAGTATTTGCCTCAGGTGCCGTAGAAGAAGGACAGATGACCTTAAAGCTTGCCACCGCAGGCAGAATATGCGTAGTTACCGATAAACCCTACCCGGATATTAACCTTATAAACTACTCCCACGTGGCAGAAGGTATGTTCTATCCCGGTACTGCCACAAAATCCTGCGCCGCATCCTACAGATGGTTCCGCGATACCTTTGGCGATGACTACAAAGAGCTCGATGCCCTTGCAGAATCTGTAGATATAGGTTCAGACGGGCTTGTATTCCACCCGTATTTAAACGGTGAGCTTACCCCCTACGCCAATCCAAAGCTATGCGGAGATTTTGTAGGAATAAGGGCATATCACACCAAGGCACACTTTACCAGAGCAGTTCTGGAAGGTGTGGCAATGAGTATGCTGGACTGCAAAACCACTCTTGACAGCCTGAGTATAAAACACGAGGATTGTGCCGTAATTATAGGTGGAGGCGGAAAAAGCCCCTTATGGCGACAGATGATATCCGATGCCTTGGGACTTAAGCTTGTGGAAATGAAATATGCAGACTCTTCCTTCGGCAGTGCTATGCTTGCAGGTATTGCTACGGGGCTGTTTGAAGATTTAAAGGATGCACTTTCAAAATGCAATTCCGTTGTTTCCGAAACACTTCCAAACAGCGAAAATACCGAAAAGTACCGTGAATTGTTCAAAAAATACAAAGCAATTCAAAAAGCGTTGGAACCAATATATAATAATTTTTAAAAATGCAGGGACTGTGAGAAATATCACAGCCCCTGTTTTGAAAGGTCAGTTTTTTATGAAAATACTTGTATGTGTCAAAGTATCAAAAGGCGAAATAAACCCCTTTGACGAATCGGCGTTGGAATGTGCCCTCACCCTTTCCAATGATGTAACCGTACTGTCTATGGGACCGGAAAACACAAAGGATGCTCTACTTCCCCTTACAAGACTGGGAGCAAAGGCAATCCTTATATCTGACTCTTTATACGCCGGCTCGGATACCCTTGCCACTTCCTACATACTTTCCGAAGCAATCAAAAGAGAAGAATACGACCTTATCCTCTGCGGAAGGCAATCTGTAGACGGCGACACCGCCCAGGTAGGACCTATGGTATCCCAAATGCTCTCACTCCCCCTTATTACCAACGCAATGAAGGTAAGCCTTGAGGGAGATGAGGTAATATGCTCCACAAGGCTCGGCGAAGAAAAATCCTCTCTCCCTGCCCTTGTTACGGTGGAAAGAGGATATGTAATGAGATTTCCCAGCATTTTTTCAAGACTTGGCGAAGTTAAAATCATAGACAACTCACACCTTGGATGCGATGTGTCAAGATGCGGTCTTGAAGGCTCCCCCACAAGAGTTCTCAAAGTATTTGAAAACCAGAGGGGCAAAAGGAAATGTGAGTTTATAGATATGAAGGATTTAAAGCCTCTGGTGGAAAAGCTTATGAAGGAAGATAAGGCAGAGAGCAACCCCACCGTCAACAAGCAAAAGCTTAAATCCGTGTGGGCGATAGGCAAAGAAGTTGTGGAAAAGGCAGAGGAAATTGCCGAAGAAGTAATCCTTATAGAAGAAACCAACCCTCCGAAAATCGCCGAAAAAGCAAAAGCAGAAAACCCCGACGTAATCCTGTGGAATGCCGACCTTTGGGGCAGAAAGACAGCTCCCATGGTTGCGGCAATGCTCTCTACGGGACTTTGCGCCGACTGCACAGAGCTGGAAGCTGAGGACGGAAACCTCATAATGTACCGACCTGCTCAGGGCGGAAACATATACGCAAAAATAAAGTGCATTACAAAGCCACAGATGGCAACGGTACGCACAAAGAGCGAAAGTTCGGATATAATAGTTGCCGGCGGAAAAGGCGTGGGCGAAAATTGGCATAAGCTGGAGGAGCTTGCAAAAGAGCTTGGTGCCGACCTTGCCGCATCCCGTGGACTTGTAGATATGGGCAAAGCACCCTACGAAATGCAGGTGGGACTCACCGGCAAAACCGTAAGTCCAAAGGTGTATATAGCCGTGGGCATATCGGGTGCGGTTCACCACACCTGTGCCATAGAAGGTGCAGACACCGTAATTGCCATAAATCCCGATAAGGATGCAAGAATATTTGACTACGCCGATTACGGAATCGTATCAGAATTTTAATCCAAATGTAATACACACTAATTGACAAAATTATGAATTAATAGTAATATTTTGTATAAGGCAATTATTACTTTATACATAAGGAGAATACCAATGAAAACTTTTTGCGAAAAATGCAATTCTCCACTTGATCCTGAAACAGGACTTTGTCCTGTGTGCGACATTGGAGAAACAAAGAAAGGCAAGAACAAAGGTCTTATAATTACCGCAATTATTCTTTCTGTTCTTGTAGTTATAGCAGGAGCGTTATTTTTATTTGTTCAAAATGACGTATGGGGCATGAAGAGTCTGTT
>CAYXPV010000071.1:0-7507 GCA_964467285.1 uncultured Oscillospiraceae bacterium | reverse complement strand
GTATACAAGCTTGTATCTGTATATGACGAAACCGGCAAGGAAACGCCCAAAATCAAGCTCAGCGAAAATATATCTAAAATTACCACCCCCTGCAACAAAAAGGTGGTACGCTTCTATTCAAAGGACAACGACAAGGCAATAGCCGACCTTCTTATGTGTGCGGATGAGCCTGTCCCCGACGGTTCCGACTACGAGATATTTGACCCGGAACACACCTGGAAAACAAAAACGATTACCAACTACTACACAAGAGAGCTTCTCACCCCCATATTTAAAAATGGCGAATGTGTATATACTTCCCCCGACATACAGGAAATCCGCAGGTACTGTTTAAGCCAGATTGACGGTCTTTGGGACGAGGTTAAGAGATTTGAAAATCCTCATACCTACTATGTGGACTTATCACAAAAGCTGTGGGATATTAAAACAAATTTACTTAAAGAACATAAAACGAAATGAGGTGTACAATTTGAAAGCACTAACTTTTAGAGGCGGTCTTCACCCCGATGACCACAAGGGTGATACCAAAGACTGCGCCGTAGTTGACCTTAAGGCTTCGGATATTATGGTATTCCCCTTAAGTCAACACATCGGTGCCCCTTGCGAACCGGTTGTTGAAGTTGGACAGAAGGTTCTTGCAGGCGAAAAAATCGGCGACTCCGGGGCTTTCGTGTCGGCGCCGGTTCATTCTTCCGTTTCGGGTACGGTTGTGGCTATTGAGCCAAGACTTCACCCCAACGGCAAAAAAGTAATGAGCGTGGTTATTGAAAACGATTTTGAATACAAGGAACATCCCGATATATACAAAAGGGAAGATGTATCCAATCTTACCGTTAAGGAAAAGCTGGATATAATCCGCGAAGCAGGTCTTGTAGGTCTTGGCGGTGCTACCTTCCCCACTCACATCAAGCTCAATCCCCCCGACGACAAGAAGATTGACTACCTTGTAATAAACGGTGCGGAATGTGAACCCTACCTTACCAGTGACTACAGAGTAATGATGGAAACACCCTCCCTTATATTCAAAGGTATAGAACTTATAAAGGGAATCCTCGGTGTGGAAAAATGTTTCATAGGTATTGAGGTTAACAAACCCGAGGCTATTGCAGTAATGAAAACCAATGCCAAGAGCTATCCCGGCACAGAGATTGTTCCTTTAAAAACCAAGTACCCCCAGGGTAGTGAAAAACACCTCATCAAAGCCATTACAGGCAGAGAGGTACCCTCCGGTAAGCTCCCTGCAGATGTGGGCGTTGTGGTAAACAACATCGACACCTGCACATCGGTATACAATGCCATCAAGTATCGCAAGTGTGTTATGACAAGGATTGTTACCGTAGCCGGAAGCGGTGTAAATAAACCCTCCAACTTCCGTGTAAGAATCGGTACCTCCTTCCGAGATATACTCTCAGCCGCAGAGTGCAACTTTGAATCTACCAAAAAGGTTATTATGGGCGGACCTATGATGGGTATGGCTCAGTATGACCTTGATGTTCCTTCCATCAAAGGTACATCGGCACTTTTGGCATTTACTGAGGAAGAAACAGAAGAACAGAAAACCGTAAGCTGTGTTCGTTGCGGTGACTGTGTGGCACATTGCCCCATGGGCCTCGCTCCGGCGCTTCTTAACGGCTATGCAAAAATTAATGACTTCGACAACCTTAACAAGTTGGGAATTATGGATTGCATAGAGTGCGGAGTATGCTCTTATACCTGCCAGTGCAGAAATCCCATAACTCAGAACATTAAAATGGCAAAAGCTAAAATTCGCAATCAGAAAAAATGAGGTGATAAAAAATGTCGGATAATTTAACAGTATCCTATGCTCCCCACATACGTAAGGACAGATACATATCCACCACAATGCGTGATGTTATCATATCCCTTCTTCCTGCAGCAATAGGTTCGGTATACTTCTTCGGTTACCGTTCAATACTTGTAATTCTTACAACAGTTATTGCCTGTGTACTTTCGGAATATGTGTGGAACAAGTTAAGCAAAAAAGACAATACCATAACCGACTTTAGTGCGGTTGTTACAGGTATGCTCCTTGCAATGACTCTGCCTGCTTCCATACCCTACTGGATGGCTGCCGTTGGCGGTGTATTTGCAATCATCATAGTCAAGTGCTTCTTTGGCGGTCTTGGTCAGAACATTGTAAACCCTGCCCTTGCCGCAAGAGCATTTCTTCTCGCATCGTGGCCCGTTGCCATGACAAGCTGGGAAATCAACGGTCTTTCGGGTCCCACACCTCTTGTGGAATTTACAACAGTAAATGCTACACGTCCTGCTCCAACACTTGACCTTTTCCTCGGCACAAACCTTGCAGGCTCCATAGGTGAAGTATCTGCCATGCTCCTTCTCATAGGCGGTATCTACCTTATATGGCGCAGGGTAATTACTCCCGTAATTCCCGTTACATACATTCTCACCGTAGGTGTGTTCGGATTCCTGTTTACCAAGTCCGGTCTTTGTAAAGGAGACTTCCTGTTCTCCATACTTTCCGGCGGTGTGTTCCTTGGCGGCTTCTTTATGGCTACCGATTACACCACAAGCCCCATTACGGCAAAGGGACAGTTTGTATATGCCCTTGGTGCAGGTATCATAACCGGAGTAATTAGAGTATACGGCGGTTACCCCGAAGGCGTAACATATGCTGTACTTATAATGAACATAGCAACACCTCTTATTGACAAGGTGTTCCTTCCTAAAAAATTTGGCGGTAAGGCGGTGAAGGCACAATGAAAAACACAGGATTTATATTAAAGCTTGCCGCAATACTTTTTGCTATAGCATTTGTATGTACCTTTATACTTGTGCTTTGCAACGACATCACCACACCCATTATTGAGGAAAACACCCTTAAAGCTGAGGAAGAAGCAAAACAGGAAGTTCTTTCCGCTGCAAAGGAATTTAAAACTGTAGATAATTTTAAATCCCCGGGCATACTCGAAGCATACGAAGGTATAGACAAAAACGGCGAAGTTGCAGGATATGTATTCAAGGTTTCCACCAAAGACAACAACGCCAAAGCCTTCGGCGGCGAAATCCAGATGATAATCGGTGTAGACAAGGACCTTAAGGTAACCGGAGTAAATATCACTTCTCTGGCAGAAACTCCCGGTCTTGGTGCAAAAGCCAACGAAGACGAATTCAAAAATCAGTACAAAGGTAAGTCCGGCGAAATCGCTGTAGTTAAAAGCGGTGCAAAGGATAACGAAATCATTGCCATCAGCGGTGCAACCATAACTTCAAAAGCAGTAACCGAAGGCGTAAACAATGCCCTTAAAGCTGCAGAAGCATTAAAGGGAAAGGAGGCTAAATAAATGTCCGATAAAACATCAAACGTAAAAGTACTCAAAACAGGTCTTATAGACGAAAACCCCACATTTGTTCAGCTCCTTGGTATGTGTCCCACTCTGGCTACAACTACCTCTCTTATCAATGCAGTAGGTATGGGACTTTCCGCAACATTTGTACTTATTTGCTCAAACTTTGCAATATCTCTTGTTCGTAAGATAGTTCCCTCAAAGATACGTATTGCATCCTATGTAGTAATAATCGCGGCATTTGTAAGTGTTATAGAAATGCTCCTTAAGGCATACATACCTTCACTTTCAAAGTCGCTGGGACTTTTCATTCCCCTTATAGTTGTTAACTGTATCATCCTTGCAAGAGCAGAAAGCTTTGCCTCCAAGAACAAGCCCATCCCCTCCGCCTTTGACGGTCTTGGTATGGGACTGGGATTCACCCTCGGTTTAAGCGTTCTGGGTGCCGTAAGAGAAATCCTCGGTGCCGGCTCTATACTCGGAATCAAAATTCTGGAAGGTATATATGAACCTGCCATAATGTTTATTCTTCCTCCCGGTGCTTTCATTGTACTTGGTACCGTGCTTGCAGTTATCAACGTAATCAAGTCTAAGAAAGGGGGCAATAAATAATGGGAAGATTTATTGAATTAGCAGTTCTTGCCATTCTCGTAGAAAACTTCGTTCTTGTTAAGTTCTACGGCATCTGCCCCTTCCTGGGTGTATCCAAGAAAACCAATACCGCTTTCGGTATGGGTATGGCAGTAACCTTCGTAATGGTTCTTTCGGCAGCCCTTACAAACCTTGTATACAACTATGTACTCGTACCCCTTGGGGTGGAGTACCTGCAAACATTGGCTTTTATACTGCTTATAGCAGCTCTGGTTCAGTTTGTTGAAATGTTCGTTGCAAAGTCTGTTCCTGCCCTGTATAACTCCTTAGGTATATATCTGCCCCTTATCACTACAAACTGTGCAGTACTTGGTGTAACTCTGTTGAACATTGAAAGAGGCTACAATCTTCTTGAATCGGTTTGGTTTGCATTCTGTGCGGCAATGGGCTTTACCCTTGCAATCGTGCTTTTCTCCGGTGTGAGAGAACGCCTTGAAACAGCAAACATCCCCAAACCCTTAAGGGGATTCCCCATAGCTCTTATTACTGCAGGACTTATAGCAATGTCATTCCTTGGTTTCCAGGGATTAAGTTTCTAAAAGGAGGTAACGGAAAATGAATCTTTTATATCCCGCACTGGCAATCGGTGCAATCGGACTCTTTTTCGGAGCTCTCCTTGCCTTTGCTTCCATAGTATTTAAAGTAGACAAAGACGAAAGAATCGACCAGGTTTGTGAGCTTCTTCCCGGTGCAAACTGCGGCGGTTGCGGCTACGCAGGTTGTTCCGCACTTGCAGAGGCCATCGTTACAAACGGAGAACCTGCAACAAAGTGTAACCTTATGACTGCAGAAACCAATATAGCCATCTGTGCAATTATGGGCGTTAAAGCAGGTAAGATAGAAAAGAAGTCTGCACGCCTTAAATGTGCCGGCAACAACGAAGCCTGCAAACCCAAATTTGATTTCACCGGAGTTGACGACTGTTTTACTGCGCTTCAGCTTGCAGGCGGTCCCAAAACCTGTGAATTTGGATGTATGGGCTTAGGAAGCTGCGTAGCTGCCTGTGACTTTGATGCCATTGAAATCAAAGACGGCATAGCATTTATCCATCAGGACAAGTGCGTAGGCTGCGGCAAATGCGTAAACTCCTGTCCAAAGAATATAATAGAGCTTGCTCCCGTAAAGGACCCTATCTATGTGGCTTGTAATTCTACAGATAAAGGCTCTATGATTATGAAGTACTGCAAGGCAGGTTGTATCGGCTGTAAAAAGTGTGAAAAAGCGTGTCAGGTCGGTGCTATAACCGTAACAGATAATCTTGCCCATATTGACTACGAAAAATGTTCGGTATGCGGTGCTTGTGTTGAAGCTTGTCCCAAAAAGGTTATTCACAGAGTGGATTTCTGATTATAAAAATAACAAAACCTTCGAACTCGTTAAAAACTGTTCGAAGGTTTTTTATTATGCAGTATTTATATAACAAACAAAATCAATCCCACAACAAATGCAATTGTAAAAAGTGCTCCGCCTACTATTCCCCATACAAGCTTGGCTTTACCGGAGGATTCATTTTTGTCCGGTCTTGCCCCTCTTGAGGTGGGTTCAAAGGTTTCTCTCACATCCCCCGGAGTCACCGGTATATCCTTTGGTTCCGGCGGTACCGATGATACATGAGGTCTTGGAGAAGGTCCCGGCGGTGTAGAGGGCATATGCGGTCTTGAATACGGTCCCGGCGGTACCGAAGGTATATGCGGTCTTGCAGAAGGCGCAGAGGATGGTCCGCGTCCCGAAACCAACGGGTCGAGAGATTTGGGCTTGGATAACCCCTGCGACACAGGCCCTCCGGTTGCAGAGCCTGATCTTGCAGAAACAGGCTCGGGAACAAGTTTAATGCCACGACGTACAGGTGCCGCCTTTTCTATGAGCTTATGATTGGCTTCCGGCCTCAGTTTGAGATTATTAACTTTATGTGTACCCTCTGCTTTATTTGTATCATTGGAGGGTTCAAGGCTAGTTTGCGGAATTATATTGGCTTTTTTCAGCAGAGAATCAACCCTTGGAGCCTTTAGATAGAGGGACGGTTCTTTATTTTTAAGCAGAAACTTATTGGAAGCCGCGAGGGTGTTTTCGCCTGCAGACACATCCAAAAGAAGGTTTTCCAAAGCATTGCGGAATTCTGTAGCTGACTGATATCTGTCTTTTGCATCATAAGCACAAGCTTTGTATATAACCTTGGCAAATCTGTCGTCGGCATTTTTGGGTTTGGGGAAGCTTTCACCCATAAGCCTTTTCTTTAAAGCTTCCTCGCCGTTGGTATAGCTTCGCTCCGTACGGAATGGTTCCATATTCTCATTCATCATTTTATAGAGCACTATACCCAAGGAATATATATCTACGGTATAACCGTACTTTTCACCCTTAATAACCTCCGGTGCCATATAGATATATGTACCCTTCTTGGAAAGGGCTTCGCTTACGCCCTCCAGGATACCTGCCACACCAAAGTCACCGAGCTTGAAATCTCCGGTGTCGGAAACAAATATATTACCTGCCTTAATATCCCTATGGAGAATATGCTTCTCGTGGCATATTTCCAAAGCTCGGCAGATATCTATACCCAGCTTTACAACTTCATCCCGGGTATAACGCTTTTTGGAAAAATACAAATTAAGGGGCGTAAGCAGCTCCATTCTGATAAATATATCCCAACCGATGCTGTCTTTTTTCGGTTTGACATCATGGTCCTCATAGCTGACAATATTGGTATAGCCTTTGAGTTTGGACATAAGCTGACATTCCTTGTAGAATTCATCTACAAAGCTGCGGTAATAATTCTCTACTTCCTCATCGGTCATATTGTAATTTTCCAAACGGAAGGAGGCAAGCTCACTTTCCGAAGCCGGAATAGATATTATCTTCATTGCAGATTTCATACTGCCGTATTCATCTTTTCGTTCTACTTCAAAAACCGAACCGTAAGCACCGGAGCCAAGTTCTCTGGTAAAAAACCATTTGCCGTCTACCGGTTCAAATTTTTTGCAGTACTCCATATCCAACGCTTATACACCTCTGAATCTATGTTAGCATCATTATATAACAACGTATTTCCTTTTTCAACAATTTTAACATAAATGTAGCAAAAAAGAAACATATTTCCGATAATGTCACAGTATAATTATTTGTCCGGCAGTTTACCCAAAACCCATCTGCAGTACAATATGCCTATAATTTTTGCAACTCATATACCAAAAAATGTCATATTTTAAAATTTTTTATCATATACAGGCATTTTTTGAAGTTTTTTATTGCATTTGTTGCAATTTAGTGCTATAATTACTTACATAAAATCAGCAGGTTTGAATGCTTTGCAAGTCTGCAGATACACACTCTTATGACCACAGGTCGCTGCAATAAGAGTTTTCTAATTTTTTGCCGTTGGCAGAGCGGCGGATAGGAGTTATATTATGACATATTTAGAGAAAGTTCTTGAAGAACTCAAAGCTAAAAACCCCGGCCAGGACGAATTTATCCAGGCTACTACAGAAGTATTACTTAGTCTTGCTCCTGTAATCGAACAGCATCCCGAA
>CAYXPV010000070.1:0-7533 GCA_964467285.1 uncultured Oscillospiraceae bacterium | reverse complement strand
ATATCATAAAATTTTTGTTATTTACACTGTCTACTTGACAGGGCTGGGTTCAATATTTTTACACCGCCTTTAATCTCATCAAAAGTATTGTCATAAATCCTACCATTACAATAGGCATTAATCAAAATCAACAAGTGTCATATACCCTATAGTAAATTTTTCACCGCTGCAGGAATTATAAAGCTCCACCGTATCTCCTGCTTTAAATCTCCTTACATACATATTTGTATGGGGAGTCAATGTTTCTCCGGTGGTAGTTCTCACAGCCGAATAAAGATTATCCTGAAGCCTTGTGTACTTCCACATGGCATCCTCTTTTAAGAAAAGAGGTTTATCGGGAGCAAGGATTGTCACGGTGCAATCCCGTGTTACCTTAAAGGAATACCAGGGTACACTGCATTTTCTGAAATCAAATGAGTATGCCGTATCGCCTACGGTTTCTGTGGATATATACCCCGAATATGCCGAGCTTATCCAGTTTGCCAGATTTGTATACTGCCACATTGCCGGGTCGGGACCTATATAGAAGCTGTTTTCAAATCCGCTTCTCAGCTCTATCTCCGTTACTATTCGCTGATTGTTTCTGTAACAGAGCTTGCCGCCTACGGTAAAGGTTTCGGGCTTTACATAATCGGGTATTTTATATATATGAGGTCTGGTGGTGTCGGCAGGCATTGTAAAACCATTGTCGGGGTTGGTGCCGGTGTAACCTTCCACATAATCGCAGTACTCCTCGTAAGTTTTGCCCTTGACATGACTTACAAAATCAGTAAGAAGTCCAACTATCTTGTCTGTGCCTTCCGGCAGGACAAAATTAACCTTGTATTCTTTTTTGTTCCCGGTGGGAGACACCACGGATACCGTGGCACTGCCGGTTGTATCCGTCGAAGAATATGCCGTGGTGGTATATACAGCACCATTATCCGTTACACCTTTAACCACAGGCATTTCACCGGTGCTGTCAAGAGTATGTGTATATTCCAAAACATCCGGCTTAAAGTCCACAAGAGGCTCACCGTCCAAAGTTATACCCACAAGCACTGCCTCATCCTGCAGATATGCATCCGTGGTGAAGGGTATAAGCCTCTGAGAATCCCACATAAAGGATTTAAAGGTATTGCCATCGGACAAAATTTTGGTTCCGTTATACATACGAACCTGGTCCTTGGTTTCAAAATCCTTTTTGTATACATCCATATCCACAAGAGCGCCGCTTAGGTCATATTGAGCGGTAATCATTGCAAGCCTGCTGAAATCCGCACCGCTTATGTTAACGTCTGTATTTATCACGTCTCCGGCATTCAGCACGGCATCTGCGGGAGGTTTACCCATTACGGTAATATTGGTATATGAAAATTTGGGTTCTGCACCATAGTCAAAATACACCGTATCCGACCATTCGCTTATTATGTTTTTGTAGGTTGTCCTGATATTCAACGCCGAAACGCTGTCTTTTTCAAAGGTAAATTCATAGGGCGATTTTACATTTTCAAAAACAGTGCCGTCTATCATAATATCATATTTATAATTTGAATTGGCATCCCAGGCTGCAAATGCCTTGTCTTCTCTTGATAGAGATACAGTTATATTTTCCGGTATAAGCCCATCGCTGCTTATGGGTACAAGGTCATTTAAGGTAAACATATAATGACCTTTAAGGGCTTCCATAGTAAGTACATTTGCACTGATGCTGCCCTCTGCTGTTATAAGCTCGTCAAAAAGTCTGCCGTCCTCTTCTCTCATACCACTCATTGATACAAGGTAGGGGCAGAATTTACTGTTAAAATTCACTTTTACTTTGAAATCGTCATTGCCGGATACGCTAAACTGTCCCTTACCCAAAACGGCGGAAATTTCGTTTTCCGACTCAAATACGGATGCTCCGTCAACAGAAAGGCTTGTACCCTGCACAAGCATTGCCGTGTAGTTATTTATAACCGCCGCAGTACCTTCAAAGGTAACACCGTCTTCGGTGGTAACTGTGCCGTCTTTTGCAGTACGTACATATATTGCCGTAGTGTCATCGTCATAGGGAGATATCTTTATATAATTATCTCCCTTTTGGTAAGCAAAGTACTTTTCCTGTCCCTGATTTACATTCATTGTGGCAATTATGCGAGTGTCGGACACAGCCTCGGTCTGGTAGTAAAGTCTGTCCTGAGGAGGTCTGCCCGTATATCCAAAGGCAGGGAGAATTTCCTCTCCGTCTGTAGGTCTTGTGTAATCCTGCATAAAATGACCGGTAAGATTATCCGGATAAATCAGGTTTACACCAAGGTAGGTGTTGGCGTTTCGGATGTTTGCAGAATTGCTGTCTACGGTCATTGTTTCTGTGGGAGCATTTAACCACCACTCAAAGGTCTGCTCCTCCCCTTCCTTGGCATCAAGCTCATCTATCACGATGTAGCTGTCCGGGCGAAGGTATATGATGCTTCGTACAAATCTTCCGATATTGCCTGTGTAAGCTTTGGTGGCATCGCCAACCGCCAGGTCAAAGTCAAAATGGGTAAGAAAGTTGTCTATGTTGCCATTGGCATCCATAGAATCATCCTTTTGACCGTTGCCTCCGTTGTATGTAACAGAATTGTGAGCAAAGGTCTGACGGGTAATGTTTTTGTCGTGATATGTGTGATAGCTATCGTAAAAACCGCTCTTTATGGCAAGTCTTTCGCCAAAGGCTTCTATAATAAAGGAATTCTGGTCGGCGTGCATATGGTTGTAGGAGCCGTATTTACCGGAACGGAAGTAGAGGGATATTCTGTCGGAATCCAACAGAGTTGAGTGCATACCGACAGTACCCTGGTCCACAAACACGTGTGACTTGGGGTAGTCTTTGGGAGCTTCGCCGTCCTCGCCAAAGGTATCGGCATACATAAGTGCATCAAAGCTCTGGAACTGAATGGAATTTATGGAACCGATTTTATTTCGAAGCCAGTAGGCAGTAGGATTACCTGCATATTTACCCAGCTTGGAAAGACCCATAACGTGATTGTAGTCCGGAAATTCCATATTGGAGCCATCTCCGAAGGAGCCGTAGGAATTATCGGGATACATATATAGCGCCCAAAGGGTTTCGTTCTGCGCCCACATTTTGTCATAGTAATTCATATACCCGCCATATTGGAGACAGTCTATAAACCACTTATCACGGGTAAAAGCACCCTTGCCCCAGTATCTTGTACCCTTGGACCAACCGCCGTCCTCCACGGACATAGGCGGAAAGTTCGGTGCCTGAAGGTCAAGCATCTGCACCATATAGTCATTGACCCACTCCACATCGTGAAGAAGTGCCATTGCGGTAATACCATAGGCATTGAAGTAACTCCATATATGTGAATTGTAGGGATTGCTTCTGAGGATATTTAAGCTACGGTCCTTTACATAGTCAAATCGACCTATGAGACCGTTTTTTATTATTTCTCTGTCTTCTTCGCTCATTTCGTTGTAGAGCCAGTCGTAGCCCATAGCTACTCGGAACATAAGCTCAAAATATGCAATATCGTTGGCGGAAAAATTGGTTGAGTCGGTTGCATCATCATATTCCCAGGACAGGAGTTTTTTCATAACACCAACGGAAAATTCGAGCATTTCGGGCTTTTCCGCTTCATTGTCGGTAAGGTGATAGCACAGAGCCGCCATCATAAGCCTTGTGCCCCAATTCTGAATCACGCCGGAAGACTTGCTCGAATCATAGGGGTCCTCGGGATAGTCCGCATCCTTCCAGGTATCGTACAAGGAATACATTTTGCCGTATATATCGTAACCTTTTACCGTACGGGCATTTTGCCTGAAATCCTCCAGAGTATCTTGGGTAAACCATATTCTTGGGTGGCTTTGAGGTATGGCAGCTACAATATCCTCCGCCGGAATTACCTTAAATTCGTGATAATTGGTATCAAGAGTAAAACGTCTCGGCACAGACCAGCTTGAAGTCTGCCCCGAAGAATTTGTATAACGAATTGCCCACCAGTAGGTGCCCGGCTCAAAGGGATATGTAAAGCTATGGTACGAATAAGGCAGGTTTATTTTGCTGTATCGAAGGTCAGTGAGGGCTTCATCTGCAAAAATGCCCAGCTCGTAGCTTTTGGCACCGCTAATCTGTGGCCAGGTAAAATCCGGAGGATTCTGCCGACAGATATACTTGTGGGGTGGCTTAAAGGGCATGGCACTGCCTATACCCACATCAAGATTTGTAAATGCCGAGGGCAGATTTGCCGCGGCAAAAGCCGATACGGGTATAAGGGATAAAACTATTATTAGTATTAAACTGTAAGAAATAAGTTTTCTTAACATACTGTTCACCATAAGTCATAAATTTTGGTTTGTAGAGCTGTTTAACGAGTGAGGTACTTATCTGTGTGTGTCATTCTGAGCGAAGGCGAAGCCGAAGTCGAAGAATCTCCAAAACCAGTGAGGCTCTTATTTGTCAGGAAGATTCTTCGCTTCGCTCAGAATGACATCTAACTCAAAAGAACTGCAACCGATATTCCTTGTTGCAGTTCTTTTACATTTTAAAATTCACTAATTTGCTTATAAAGCTCCGGTCTTCTGTCATTGGCATAGATATTGTGAGGATCGGTAAAGGTTCCGGGTATGGAAAGATATGGAGTATGGAGCTTGTTCTTTAAATCCACCTCTGCAAAGGCGCAGGAGTTTTCGTTTATGGTCTGACTTAAGATATGTCCCTGGGGGTCTATAATCTTGCAGGGAAGTATGCCGCAGTTATTAAGATTTGCAAAGTGATTGCCGGAAACCAGCACATAAACTCCGTTTTCCATAGCACGGGCTACGTGACGGTATGCCGCATCACCTACGGTGGAAACAACTATAAGGTCTGCACCGTTCTGTGTGAGCATCCTTGCAGGCTCGGGGAAGTAGGCATCCCAGCATATAAGCATACCTATTTTGCCTATGTCGGTGTCAAATACGGGGTATTCGTTGCCGGGGGTTACACCCTTTTCAAACTCACTCATAGAGTTGTGAGTCTTGCTGTATTTACCCACTATTTCGCCATCTCTGCCAATGAGCACAGAGGTGTTGTAATAGTGATTGTCGTCATCCTTTTCGTGGAGGTTGGCAACTATGTAGCAGTTATATTCCTTAGCCTTCAACTTCATAGCATTAAGGTAGGTGCCGCCTTCTTTAAGATTTTCGGCAACCTCGGGAATGGGAATACCTGCACCGAAATCGTAGATAACCTCACTCAAAGCAATAAGGTCTGCGCCTTTCTGACCGGCTTCGTCCACGCCATTGATAATTTTTTCGAGAGCTGATTCCAAAGTCTTGCAGGTAGGCACATATACCGAAGCAAGCTTTGCCTTTTTGCAAAGGGGTGCCTCGCACTC
Organism: uncultured Oscillospiraceae bacterium; assembly: GCA_964467285.1. Lineage (GTDB taxonomy): Bacteria > Bacillota > Clostridia > UMGS1810 > UMGS1810 > RGIG8748. The sequence continues at coordinate 2,188 of CAYXPV010000070.1, read as the reverse complement.
TGTCACTGTGGGCATCTGCCAGACTACCTTGCCGCTGCCCTTAAGCCCCAAATCAATCACAAGCTTCTTTGCACCCTCCGGAACTGTAAACACAAGCTCCTTGGTATTACCTTTGGTGTCGGTATTGTTGGCAAAGGTACGCTCAACAAATCCGCCGTCTTCCTTCATAAAACCAACTACGGCATAGGGGTAAATTACGCTTTGTATGCCTTCATAAGTTAAATTCACACTAAAACGGTAGGTTTTGCCTTCTTCCGTTTTTCCAATGTGTCGGATAATAGCTTTTGCAAAGCTGTTTTTTTGAAATACTGCAGTATCACCCTTTAAGGTAACGCTGCTGTATGAGGGTTCTGCAATATCGATTTTCCAATTGGTGTCATTAAACTGATACATAATACTTCCTCCAATATACTGTCTGTATATATTTTACCTCAAATTCTGCACTGTGTAAACAATTATTTTGGATTAACAATTGTAAGGTATCCGGTAATGGGCTTTGTGCCGTTATTTTCATTATAAAGGCTTACCTTGTCGCCTGCCTTGAAATACTTAACGTAGATATTTCTGAAAGCATCCACACCGGAGGTGTTTCCGAGAGTATCGGTTCTAAGTGCCGTGTATGGCGGTGTTTCAAGATAGGAGTATCTCCAGCTTTTGTCGCTTTCATAGTAAGGCAGCTTGTACTGGGAAAGAATTATCACTTCGCAGTCACGGGTTACTTCAAATTCATACCAGGGTACAAAATAGTCCGTGAAATCGTGGGTGTGATACTCCCCTGTGCCGTTGCCTTCCGAATCCAGAATTTCCTCGGTGTCAACAGTTCCGAAAAACGCCGCCTGAACCCACGCCGGAGTATTGCCCGGAGCCTGGCTCATTGCCGGGTCGGAGCCTATGAAGAAGAGGTTTTCCCAACCGAATTTTCTGTCTATGCTTGCAAATTTTCGTTGGGTATTCTCTCCCGTAATGGGGCTTCCCACAGCTATTTGCCTTACTTTGTAGTTGGCGGGGGATTTCTTCTTCATACTTGCGGTAGAAGAACCATCGGAAGGATTTACACCGTAGATGCTCTCCACATACTCACAGTATTCATCATAAGTCATTCTGCCGCAAATTTGTGTAAAGTCCTTTATAAACGGAATAATCTCTGTGGCACCTTCTGCAAGGGCTATATTCACCGTATATTCATTCTTTGTGCCGTCATAGGCTTCTGCGGTTATGGTTGCAACAGCGGATTTTAAATCCGATGCAATGTCGTATTTTGTAGTCACATATAAACCGTTATTGGAGCTTATTCCCTTAATTACAGGGAGAGTTCCGTCGGAGGGTGTAGTTACAGAATATGTAAAACTGTCTTTTGTAAAATTCTTTATTTCCACACCGTCTGCAGATATGCCCTCAAGATAGGGCAAACCGGAGGTAATGGCAGATTTGCCAACCGGAGCAATATTTCCCGTAGCGACGGTGTATGCCTTGATGTAATCGCCGTCATTTACTATAGCCATAGGACCTGCAATTACAGGATACTGACTGTTTTTTGGAGTTTTGACCTCGTAGCGGCTCATACTCTGAAATTCATCCTTGGAGTTGTAACGGGCAAGGATAACAGATACATTCTGAGAGCTTGCATCATTCAAATGAAGGTGTGCATATACGCTGTCCCCTGCTTTAAGATTGCCCACAGCCTCCTCGCTGTCTACCGTAAGCTCTATGTATGAGGTATGAGGCCTTACATTGGGATAATATGCAATAGTGTCTGTCCAGGAGCTTTCCAGATTGTATGCCGTACCGCGAAGCCTTACCGTAACATAGTCGGTGCTTTCCACATCAAACACATAGGGCGAGGTAATATTTTTGTGTACGATGCCGTTAATGTTTGCTTCATAGCTTACACCGGGAAGGGAATTTTCCCAGGAAACCTGAGCTTTGCCCTCTCCGCCTGCACCTACGGTAATGCCCGTGGGTATCATCTGGTCACTGCTTACAAAGGCTTCGGGTTCTGTAAGATACATATAGTGACCTTTGTCTGCATAAAGGGTGAAGTATGTACTTCTGGAGGACATCATAACCCCCGTGGATGGGTTTTTATCTTTAACATAAGCTTCCATATGTCTGCCGTTTATGTCCTTGATATTGGAAATATCAAATGAATCCGGCAGATACTTTTTCATAAATCCATTCTTATATATCT
>CAYXPV010000069.1:0-7658 GCA_964467285.1 uncultured Oscillospiraceae bacterium | reverse complement strand
TGAAACTTTTTCTATGTAAAGTTAGTAACTTTTTTGAAAAACGCACCTATATTAAGTGAATTTTGCTTAAATTTGTGAGGGCTTAGTGTAAACTTACGGATATAACTTTTCGATGGGACTATTAACATACAAAATATCTGATTACAATACGACTGCCGAGCGCGAACAATATAGAGCAGTATGTAATGTGTTACATCAAAAATATAGCACATCAGATAAGTTATGTCTTTTTATTGCAAATTACAATATTTACGATTGCGAGTTCGATGGCATAATCATTAAGGAAGATGCAATAATTGCCCTTGAATTCAAAAATTATGGTGGAACTTTCACTGCTGTTGAGAATGGAGAATGGAAGCTTGATGATGGAACGATAATAAAGGGTGGGTCTCGTAAGACGCCATATCAACAAGCAAAAATCAACCATGTTCAATTACGAAATGGATTAATTGACGGTAGAATACTTCCAGCAAGCCAAGTTAAAGATATTCCTACACTCATTCTCTTCAACCAGCCTATCATATGTGATAATAAGTTGTCTGGTAGAGTTCGTAGCTGGTTGCATATTGCTGACATGGAACATTTTATTGAGAAGGTAGAAGATATAACAACTCGTGACACCTATCTAACGAATGGAGATATTCTTCAATTAATTCCGAAGTTGGCATTATCGGACGACTTTCTAGAGTCTAAATATAGTTCCAATCATGACGAGATTGCGTCTGCCGAGGATACATTAATTATAAGCAGCTGCAACTCGGAAAAATTATCAGGTAATGTAGAATGTAACGAAGAAGTTGAGCGAGAGGTTGACTTAATCGACAATTCTACGCCAGATCCATGCTTGGCGTCTGTGCTAGAAATGGTGCGGCAAATTTTGGAAGCTGTTGGCTATGAAGGAACTGAATACTATGTGTATTCTCACGAAAAATATGGTCAGCAAATTAATTTTGAACGCGAATATGTTGTAATCGTAAAGGCTGTCTCGGATGGGTTGTATTCTAACATTAAGAGATTTTTGCGAAGAGAAGATGTCTATCTTAATAATGGACTATGTCACTGGTTTGAGGGTACGCCTATTGAGCCAAAAGAGAGAAATGAAGAGATGCAAAACAGATATATCTCTCAAAATGAAATTTCGCAATTTGACTGCAAACTGGATACGGTCTATATGCCAGACTGGCTTCAGACCATAATATATGATGATTTACATGCAGTATATGCTCCTGACCACAAGAGATATGAAAACAATCTCGATCTCACAGAAAGGGAACTACTTGTATATTTGGGGACATATTTCCCTCGCAGCTACGGAGAGAGCTTTTCCATATGGGATTCTGTTCTTTCTCGCTGTGATTACAATCACCTCTTTGCCAAGGATTCAATATCTATCTTAGGGTTAGGTGTCGGTACAGGAGGTGACATTATTGGATTGCTCGACATTATACATAAATACGGTCTATGTTCTAGTATATCAGTTCACGCAATTGACGGGAATAAAGGTGCTTTATCAGTTTTTAGACAACTAGTTTCAGCATTGGCTTCTCGTTATGATATGTCAATAGATGTTAAATGCTATGAGATTGCTGTTGGAGATGAATTTGATTTGCCAACTCTTGATAATGTTTTTGACTTTATAACCACATCAAAGTTTGTAAATGAGATAGTCAATATTCATGGTGAGCCATACTATAAGGTCTTAGAATATTTTTATCCCCAATTGGCACGGCGCGGTTTAATATTGATTTCTGATGTAACGATATTAGTCGATGGTATATTTATTCCAATACGCATGAATGCGGAAGTTAATAAGTTTGTAAAGAGACATAAGTCGTGTAGTTCTCTTCTACCGATAGCTTGTTCGCATTATGAACGACAATGCACCTCTCAATGTTTTACACAGAAACAAATCAATGTTTCGCATAGGCACAAAGCTGTCGACAAAAGTTTAATTACATATCGTCTTCTCGGACGAAAAGAACTTGCCGAAGAGTTATCCATCTTTGAAGATGAATGCGCATATGTTAACACATATAAAACTAGTGAGAACGAGCAAGTTTGCCCATATACGCAGTCGAAAACAATAAAAAAATATAACTTATAAGTATGGCAAAAGATTTTTACATCAAGGAGTCGCAACTAGACGAGTATCAGATGAGGTTGTTGATGTCAACGCTTGATCGTTCCATGGTTGTGTCTGGTTGTGCGGGAAGCGGCAAATCAGTGATTGCTTTGCATAAAGCAAAACGAATTCAAAATGAAAAGGGAAATGGTTATCAGATAATTGTTTTCACTAAAGCTCTTGCTAAATACATGAATGATGGCAGAGAACAGTTGGGTTTAACAAAAAGCTTTACATATCACTGGGATTGGGAGAATCGAATGGGCTGTCCTACTTCTGATTATGTCATTGTAGACGAGGTGCAGGATTTTACGAAAGAGGAAATAGCTGCATTAAAAAAAGCAGCTCGAAAGTGTTTCTTCTTTTTTGGAGATACCGCTCAGTCAATATATGAAGGGTTGAAAGATACTCAAGATATTCGCGATATTGCATACGAGGCAAGAGTAAGCGAGTTCCCACTGTATTTTAATTATAGATTACCCAAACCTATCGCTAGAATTACTGAAGATTACATAGGTCAAGGTACTCAATATTCTGAGGGAACATATAAAAATCCATCTACAAAAAAGCCTCGAATAATTAAGTATCAATCATTGGATGAACAAATTACAGCCATAAAACGAATAATTGAAAGAGGCTCATTAAAGGATGTTGGTATATTGCTTCCACATAATGAGGATGTGAAGATGGTCTACAATAAATTGACTTCAATGGGAATTAATTGTGAATGCCAATATCATGTCGGCACATATGGAAGCAGTGATTATGAAAGAAAGGAGAGCCTAAATTTCGATAGTGACAATCCCAAGATAATGACATATCATTCGGCAAAAGGTTTGCAGTTTGAGACAGTGTTTATTCCGATGTGTACAGCAAGCGAGTCAAAAGAACGGAAACCATTATATGTTGCAATGACTCGTTCGTATTTAAATTTATACATTATGCATAGCGGAAACTTGAGCCCATTTTTTAGGAATGTCCCAGTTTCACTATATGAAACCAGTGAGGCGGATCAAGTTGATGATATTTAAAAGCTACCATTATGAAACTATACATACCTACAAGCTCTCTAAACTTGAATAACATTTTGTCTAGCGAGTCAATATCACCAGCGGCATTCTACCCGCAACGTGGTTTTGGCTATAGCAACTTTCATAAGGTTGATTTAAACCCTTTTGATAATTCGATTGTGCTTTATTCTCAATGTCCGCACTTTGAAATTCCAAAGTCGGATTTAGAGAATCATGCTATGGTAATTGAAATTGAGACATCTGATTGTGCTCCTAGTTTTGAGACTGAACTTAAAAAAGTTTCGGACGAAGGAATATACCAATATGGTAGAACTATTTATTTGAATCCGTTTTCTACAAAAATATATTTTTTCAATCAGGCACACTATGTCACAGCATTATCCTTAACCGAGCAAAGTGGCGAAACAAAATTAACTCGTATTTACAGTAATGCATTGGATATATTTATTGGAGGGAGAGCGCGTAAATTTGAAGCTATAAAGTTTTCCGACTATCATAGCCTGAATTACTCTGCAATAGAATTTGATAAAAGTCTGAATAGAATTAAAGGCTTTGTTGTCGCATATATCATTGCTGCAAATAGGCGTACACCACAGTATATTGTTAAGGCAAAACATCTTGTAAATGAGATTAGCAACCTTGCATATGCAATACTTAATAGCCCTGATGGTCGTGGTACTCAATATCAACTTAATATGCTGAATACTAATTTGACGGCGTTCTCTCAATTGGTAAATATGCCTTTTTATGATAACGCAAAAGAGATTCTGGGCGGTCAAAAATGGGAGGAATTTGAATTTCTTATGCAAAAATATGGTGTAGATTTTCAGTTCAGAAATTCATACAACTACCTATTTCACCAGTTGACTACACCAATTAAAGGTGATTATAACCCGATACCAGAAGCACTCAATGTGTTGAATAATTGGATCGCGCAAGAAGAACAGAAGGAAAAATCCATTAGATTTGATTTAGACGGTATTGGTGTTACCACCTCCAAGTTAACACAGTATGAGGATGCTTGTATTGAAACAGGCAACACAAGGGAATATTATCAACACTTGATTAACGATGTATTTACCACAACGGATGTAACAGAGAATACGCTAAATACAGAGAGATTGAATCTTGCTACAAGTGTCACTTTAAAGGTTAAAGAGTATGAAGGGGACAAATGGGAGGACTCTAAAGTCAAGAAATGGCTAAATCAGCTTAGACGCAATATAGCTGGACAAGAGGCTTTTGACTTGCAATGGAATAGAGGCTTTGTTTCTGCGATAGCAGCTTTCCTTCTTAAGGGAGATTCTCATGACAAGTTGACTAGATTCTTGATTGATTGTGAGATTGAGGACGGTCGATTAGCCTTCGGATTTTATGGATGTACTTGCGGCTTCGCAAATATGTCTAGGGTCTTTACTGATGAATTGTTCGGTATAGAAGATCTTAATTACATCTCAGAAATCTATAAAAAGTTATACAAGCAATTGCATCAGGTAGATTTAGAAGGAGATTTATTGTTGCGCCAGAAACAGTTTGCAAGCAAATTAAGAGAAGATGTATACGATATTATAGCTGGAGAAGATTTCGATTTCGCTCAGGTTGATGCCATTGAGGAAGCATTGAATATCGAAGGTAATAAATACGACCCAAAGGCTTTGTGGTTTATCTTAAATACTCTAGTCCCTAAAAGGAGTGAAGCACGAAATATTGTCGAAGAAGTACTAAATAGTGCTACCATATACAACTCAAGAGGGGAACTAGAAACTTCAATTTGGCATGGTTTGAGCAAACTGCCTAAGAAAAAAGTAACAACGACTTTTAAGGAAAAACTTCGAAGGGCTATTGACCTTGAAGAGCAAAAAGGAAATCCAGAAGCGTTTTTATGCGTTCTTGATGATTTGTTGTCTAAAAAAGACAAGGCATATAAACTGCTAAAAAAGAGATTTTGTGCAGAGGAGCGTACTTTTACAGAACGAATCGTAGAGGCAGCAAAGGATGCTGTTGGTGGAATGCTTAATTTGTTTTCTGAGGATAATGTGCCAGAGCAAGATATTAAGCGGTTTTATTGCGATCAGAATGCATATAACGCAATTGCCAGTGTTCTGCCCGATGATTCCAAATTGAAGGATCAATTCAGAGAGGATTTGATGTGGTTCCAAGATGAATATCAAAAGGGCGATACATCGCGATATTATGCAAAGGCAAGCAGAGAAAATATTAAGGTAATAGACGCTTTCGTTAGATATATTGAAAGAAAACCCTATTCTCGTAGAATTAATATAAATAAAATTATGATGCGTTTGGGGGAGCTATATAATTAATTTTGAAATGACCGAATCATATCCAATTATCGTTTCAGCAAGTCGATCTACTGATATTCCAGCATTCTACGCCAAGTGGTTTATAAACCGCTTGGCTGCTGGGTATGCTGTGTGGTATAATCCGTTCAACCAGCAACCTATGAAGATCTCGTTTGAGAAAACTAAGGTTGTGGTGTTTTGGACGAAGAATCCTGCACCGCTGATTCCATACCTAAACGAACTAGATAAGAGAGGTATCCACTATTATTTCCAGTTTACCCTTAACGATTATGAGGTAGAAAACTTTGAGCCCAATGTTCCTGCTCTGGAAAAGCGTATAGATACCTTCAAAAAGCTCTCAGCTCTTATTGGTAAGGAACGCGTGATTTGGCGTTTCGATCCCATTATTATGACATCGCGTCTACAGCCGCGAGAAATTCTAAAGAAGGCTTGGAAGATAGGTAACCTCATTAAGGGTTGTACGGAAAAGTTGGTGTTCAGTTTTGTGGATGTTAAGAGCTATCGAAAAGTGCAAAACAACCTCATTAAGGATACAGATTCGTTTACTCGTGAGACTATTGATATGGCAGAGCCAAACGAAGAACAGATTAGAGAGATTGTGGAAGGCTTAACCAAGCTTCGAGACTACTGGAAAAACGAAAATGGCTGGGAGTTAACTTTGGCAACCTGCGCAGAGAAAATAGATCTTGAGGAATACGGGGTTGAACACAACAAGTGTATCGATGGTGACCTTATGGAGCGAATCTTTGCGGATGATACTGAGTTAGTCTACTATCTTCGCACTGGCAAATTGCCCGAGCCAGATTTATTCGGAAATACCCCCGCAATACCTCCAAAGTCTAAAGATTTAAAGGATAAGGGGCAACGCAAATTATGCGGTTGTATGATCAGCAAAGATATCGGAATGTATAACACTTGTCGTCACTTGTGCGCATACTGTTATGCCAATACAAGCAGAAATGTAGTCTTGGGTAATAAAGAGAAACACACTGACGATAGTGAAAGCATAATTGGTTGATTGGGAGAAGTGAATATCTCGATTTAGAAACTTGAATAGGACAAACATATTATAATTCGGAAACATTAGCCACGAGAAATCGTATAATAATATATGGATATTAAACTTAAAGTAGATATTAGCGACAACCGAATGTCTGATGGATTGCTGGCTGCGATGAACGCGATCAATCAGATAAACGAGTACACCGATAATGATATCACGCTCGACTTCTCGGATGTCAAATTTGTTACACCGCTGTATGTGTTACCTCTTGTAGTATTCCTCAATGGTTGCGACAAAAATATTACCATTGCCAATGCGGGTGAGTACCTTCAAACCATCGGTTTTGCACAGGGCATGTATCCTGACAAGATGCGTAAGAGTGAGTTTCTCGCAGTGATGGAGAAATACTCCCGCGAGACTTATATCCCGATTGTCAGTTTTCCAGCGTCAAAGGATAGTGACGATGAGAAGGATGCCATCTTATCAACAGTAGAGTCGATGATTGTGCGTCAGTTAGGCATTGCCCCAAATGTGGCAACAGGTTTGAAATATATGCTTGGCGAGTCTATCGACAACATTATTCAGCATGCGAACTCGGAGAGGGGATACATCTTCGCCCAGTCATATCCACATAAGGGATACCTTGACATTTGCATTGCAGATAGTGGTATAACTCTGCTGGGTAGTTATAGGACACTTACCGATAATGAGATTGAGACCGACCTTGAAGCGATACAAGCTGCAAATAGAGGTATATCGACCAAGAATCTACCGAATGCCGAAAATCGCGGTTATGGCATCATAACCTCAAAAAAGATGCTTATTGATGGTCTTGGCGGTAGTTTTATAATGATGTCGGGTAACGCGATGCACCTCTACAACTCGGAGTATAGAAAGTTTGTCGAGACACCATCAAATATCCGATGGAACGGCACAATAATCGCACTTCGAGTACCGTATATAAATAAAGATTTTCAGTACATTAACTATATTGAGTAAAAATTACTATCTTTGCAGTATGAAAACGAATATCGACATAACAACTATATTGAGTGCAGATCTTAAATCGAGATATGCAGTGAATGATTTGCTTCTCTACATCCAAAATACTGGGAGCGAATCTGTAGTTGTGGATTTCGCTGGCGTAAAGTTCGCAACAAGAAGTTTTGTTGACGAATACT